>CAYYOX010000127.1:0-13113 GCA_964473065.1 uncultured Planctomycetaceae bacterium
TCCCTGGATCACCTTGTACGGAATGGGCGGCCTGGCCTCGTACAATCCGTCGGACGGTTCCGGTTCGAAGGGTACACAGCCGATCGGGCAAATCCTGATCGCGTTTGCCGGACCGGGAGCCGGTTTCGTGCTGGCGACCCTCATATTGGCGACCATTGTGGCGACGGGACACCAGATCGGCGTTCAACTCGGCGGCGCCTTCGGTGTGAGAATCCTTATCGAACCATTCGCCTCGCCGTTGTTGAGCTTTCTGATCTATCAGATTCTGTTTATCAGCATCATCTGGGGGATCGTCAACCTGTTGCCGATTTATCCGTTGGACGGTGGTCAAATCGCCCGAGAAATCCTCACGGCCGTCGATCCGAGCAAGGGGATTCAGCAGTCGCTGATCCTCTCGATGGTCGCCGCCGCGGCGATGGCCCTGCTCGGGCTGGTCAGAATGGGAGAACCGTTTATCGCGCTGATGTTCGGCTACTTGGCCTACACCAGCTACGCCACGCTGCAGGCCTACGGTCAGCGCCGACGCTGGTAGCGGCCGGTTTACAACCTCCCCTCTCCCTTTGGGAGAGGGGACCACTTCTATTACTCGGCAGGCGTCGTTTCGCCGGCGGGTGTCATCTCTTGCAGCAATCGCAGCAGACCGCTGTCGGTGGTCATGATCAGTCGCGTGTTCTTGGTGAGCGACGCTTCGTAGGCTTCCAGGGTGCGGATGAAGTTGTAGAAGTCACCCGTCTCTCGGATCGCTTCGGCGTAGGCGTCGATGATCTCGGCCTCGCCCTTACCCTTGGTGATGTTGGCCTGCTGGAGACCTTCGCCAAGGATTTTTTGCACCTCGGCCTCGGTCCGGTTGATGATCTCCTGCTTGCGTCGCTCGCCTTCGTTGGAGTGTCGCGCGGCGATCGACTCCATGAAGGCGATCAACCGCTGAAAGGCAGCCTCGCGGACCATGGGCACGAAATCGATCCGTGAGATCCCCACGTCGACCAGCTCGATTCCACGGCCGAACAGTTCGCCCTGCCCTTCGTCGGTCTCTTTGCCTGCCTCGGCCAGCTTGCGGCGAACCGCCTCTTTGATTTTCGCGACGATCTTTTCACGGCCGATGGTGATTGGCTTTCCCGCGTCGGGCGAGGCGATCAAGGCGGCCTGTGGCGGCTGATCTTCGGGGGCAACGGCCGAGGAATCGTCCAGGGCGGGAACATCATCCAACTCATCCAGCTCGACCTGGAAGGAATAGGTCAACTCCCGATTTGTACTGCGAATCGCCTCGATCAGCTCGTGGCTGGTAATCGCATCGCGCACCGCACTGCGAACGAACGTCCGCACGCGTGAATCGGCGTTCTCGACCGTACGGAGCACCTCCACGAACCGTTTCGGGTCGGTAATCCGCCAGACGGCCCAAGGCGTGACCTCAAGCTTCTTCCCGTCCGCGGTAGGCAGCCCGACCAGGATATCACCGCCCGCGCCGGCCCAAAACTGATAGGTCTTCGGCAACCGGCGGACTTCCTGAACAAAGGGGATCTTGAAGTACAGGTTCGGCTCGGTGTAACTGGCCACCGGCTTGCCGAACTGCAAGACCACGGCCACTTCCCGTTCGTTGACCGTGAACATCATGGCTCGCCCCAAGGGAACGATCGCCAGGAGAATCACACTTACGACGATCAACACGGCTCGGCGTCGATTACTCATCGCGGGCCTCCTTGCTCAAGCTGTAACAGGGGCAAGATCTGCCCTTGCAGTTGGGAATCTATGATCACCTTCGACTCGACCCCGGAGAGCACTTCCTGCATGGACTCGATATAAAGTCGTTCCCGCGTCACTTCGGGCGCCCTTTGATACGCATGATATTTCTGCAGCAAGGCCTCGATCTCGCCGTTGGCCTCGGCGCGGCGACGGTCGGCATAGCCCTCGGCCTCGCGAATCTCCTTGTCCTTCGCGGCCAACGCTTCGGGGAGCAGTCTGTTCCGTTCCTTATGGGCTTCGTTTTCCAGTTGATCGCGAAGCTGGATCGACGCGTTGACTTGATCGAAGGAGGGTCGCACTTTCGCGGGCGGACTGACGCGTTGCATCTGCAAATCCTGAATCCCCACGCCGCAAGCATACTTATCGAGGATCGCTTGGGTCGCCTCGCGAGCCTTCTCGGCAATTTCACCCCGCTTTTCGGTCAGCACCTCGTCGATCGAGTAGTCACCCACCAGGCGGTTCATCACCGTCTCGGCCACAGTCGTGATCACGCGTTCCGGATAGGCCGGATCGTCGCGTCGGTAGAAGCGGAACACAAAGTCTTGCGGCGCGATCACCTTCCACTGCACGGTCCATTCCACGGCGGCCGCGTTCAAGTCGCCGGTGAGCATCAAGGTGCTCTCCTCGCGGGCGTTGTGGGGTCGATCGGGACCGCCGCCGAACGGCAATCGCAAACTGTGCTCCTCGACGCTGACCTTCAGCACCTTCTCGACCAGCGGAATGCAAAACTGCAACCCGGGTGAGACGGTCCGATTGTACTTGCCGAATTGCAGTACGACCGCCTTCTCGTGCGGCGCGACCGTGTAGACGCAGCTAAAGGCCAGGAACAACACCATCGCGCCGACGATCACCAGCGGCACGGCCATCAAGATCCCATCCCAAGGCACATCACCCGGCTGAAGAGGGCGGTTCTGCGACCGCCGAGAATCGTAGTTCATCGAAAAGCTCCTTGCCTGCTGCCGCGGCGCAAACCGAACGCCCCTTATACCAACAGCATCGACCCGCCTGCGTAAGCGGTCGAGTACTTACGCAGCTTTTCCGGTTACACCACGCAAAGACCTTTTGCGAGCAACATAGCCAGCCCAAGAGAAGCAACCGATACAACCAAAACAAGCCGGACTCCAGCGTCGCTTACCGCCTACTTTCCCTCCACGGCAAGCCGGCCCAGAGGCGTTCGGTCGTTGACTGCCTGGGCACGGGAGCATGGGCCAAGTGGCGGGCCGCCAGTTGGGCCAGAATATCGGACCGCCGCGGCGAACACTCGACGTGAACGGCGCCCGCCTCACGCATCAACCACTCGTACTCGCCCAACCGCCGATCGGCCACCACGGCCGCACGGGCCAAGGGGAACTGATGCTGTAATCGCACGAGCCGGTCGAGCAGGCTGTCTCGGTTCTCCTTGGTCAGTTCAACGACAATGAAACTGGCCGGGCGGGTCGCGAGTTCGGCCCAACACTCGGCCAGACTGCGCGTTTGGAGAATCCTTCCTGACTCCGGGGCCCGTGTGCGTCGCAGGGCTACGGCCCAATGCCCGTCGCGCTCGCAGACGATTAGCCGAGGCCGTTTGGCCGCTGCGGGCAACAGCACGGCCAGACCGTCGGCATGGGGATCGGAGATTCGGGTTTCGTCACTCACTCGGGTCGCCCTCTGCCAGGCCAAGTTGGATCATGCGGCGATAGAGTCGCGGGCGGCTGATGCCCAACAGTCGGGCGGCTTGGGCCTTGTTCCCCTTGGCTTGACCCAAGGCTCGACGAATCAGTTCTTCCTCGACTTGCCCAAGGAACTCGTCGAGCACGATGGTCTGCTGCGCGCGCGGCGGATAGGCGGCGGCCTCGGCCGCGATGTGGATTCGCTCGGGCAGATCGGCCGCCTCGACCTCGGGCCCTTCGGCCCGATGGTGGGCCTCGCTGACGACTTGGGCCAATTCGTCGACGTTGCCCGGCCAAGGGTAGGCGTCCAAAGCGTCGAGCGCCTCGGCATTAAACCGGCCCACTTGCTTGGCGCCTTCGGCGTTGGCCCGTTCCAGCAACAGTTGGGCCAGCAGAGGCAAGTCCTCGCGACGGCTGGCAAGCGGCGGCAGTTGAATCACGAGCGTGCCCAGCAGAGCCGCCAAATCCGCGCGGTACTCTCCTGCGGCGGCTAGTTCGTCGAGCGACGTGTTGGCAGTGGCGATCAATCGCAGGGGAAACGTTTTGCGGCCCAAGGTGGAAACCAACTCGGCCTGGATCTCCGGCGGCAACAGGTCGGCCCTGTTCAACAACAGCGTGCCGCGACCCACTTCCTCGGCGAGTGCGGCGTCGGTGGCCAAGGCCCCGATCGTGGAGCGGATCAGGTCGGTCCCCAGCAGCGAGCAATCCAACGGAATCAAGGAACCGGTAGCCTGGGAATTGGCCCCGTAATGGATGGCGGCGGCCACGTGCTGACGCCCGCTGCCCGGCGGGCCGACCAGCAGCACACTGCCGCGACCGGCGACGGCCGCCTCGACTTGAGCCCGAACGCGACGGATGGCCGGGCTATTGCCGATCAGTCGCTCCGCCCGATAGCGCGCGGCCGCCTGTTGCCGAAAGCGACGCACTTGGTCGTGCAGTTGGCTCGGCTCACTTTCCGGTCGAAGCGGCCAGGGCTCTTCCGGCTCGGCGAGGTCTTCTTCCTGAAGGATCGCTACCAGCCCGATCAAATCGTCCGGATCCGTGCCCAACGGCACGAATTCCGCACGGCGATACCGGGGCCGTCCCTGCTCGTCGGGACAGGTCACCGTGGCCGTCATGGGCCGGCCGGCCATGGCGTCGGGCGGCGGACACAAGCCGGCAGCCACACGGTCCGGCCCGGTCGTCTCTTCGGTGGACTGGTAAGTGCAACGCCGGCCGAGCAGCCCGTCGGCCGCCTCCGCAAGCCAATCGAGACACGCCCGATTGCAGAAGACGAGCGTCCACTCGTCGTCCAACACGTAGATCGGCCCCGAGGCCGCGTTGAACATCTTGGCCAGATCAGTGCCGGTGATTCGCTGTCGAGCCATGTGACGGGTCCGGGGCGTTCTGGGCTGTGGCCACCTTCGTGTAGGTTACACTGGGGTCGATAGCAGTCGGGCCGATTGCATTAGGACTGGCCTTGTGCGACTCGCTCCACAACGGGCCGGGCCACACGCCGATCAGCAAAGTCAGCACGACGCAGACCGCCACGGCACACCGCGGGCCAACGCCGCCTTCGGACTTGGGAGTCGCCAGAGGCGTGCGGAAATACATCACCGAGACGATCCGCAAGTAGTAGGCCGCCGCAATGGCCGCGTTGATCGCGCCGATGACCGCTAAGAGAATGAACCAGATCCTCAACTCGGGATCGGTCACGCTCAGCGCGCTTCCGAAGAGGTTCAATTTTCCCCAGAATCCAGCCAGCGGCGGAATGCCTGCCAAACTGAACATGAACACGCCGATGGCGGCCGCCGTGATCGGTCGCGTCTTTCCCAGCCCGGCCAGTTCGTCGACGCCGTCGAGCTGCTTATCCCGTTGCCCGAGGTAGTCCAACGCGGCAAAGGTGCCGATGGTGGCCACGGCATAAACGCACAAGTAGAACAGCAAGGCGCCGACGCCGTCCCAGCCGCCCGTCACTTCGGCCGGCGCCAAGGCCACGGTCAGACCGATCAGCATGTATCCGGCATGCGCGATGGACGAATAGGCCAACAGCCGGCGGAGGTTGTCCTGCCACAGGGCCACCACGTTACCCAGGGTCATGGTCAACACGGCCAACACCAGGGCGATCCGCCATCCGTAGGGCGCCAGCTCGGGAAGCGTGGGCATCGCCATCACGAGGATCCGCACCATGGCCACCATGCCGGCCGCCTTGGGGATGACCGACAACAGGGCCGCGTTGCCGTGCGTCGTGCCGTGATAGACGTCCGGGGCATAAAAATGGAACGGAACGGCCGCTATCTTGAACCCCAACCCGGCGAAGATCAACACCAGAGCCAGCGGCGCCAAACCGATCAACACGGTGGCGCTGCCGTCGGAGTCGGTCAGTGCGTCGCGGATCTGATCGAGTTGCGTCGAGCCGCTCGTTCCGTAAAGGAAACAGAACCCGTAGAGCAACAAGGCCGAGGCAAGAATGCCCAGGAAGAAGTATTTGGCGGTCGCTTCTTGTGCGGCCCCGTCTTCTTGCGAGGCCCCGTCGCGACGCCCGAGATAGAGCAGGATGTAGGTGGGGATTGCGATCAGTTCCAGGCCCAGGAATAAGAGCACCAACTCATTCGCCCCGGCCACGATCATCAGCCCGGCCACGGCCAGCAGCAGCGAGCCGACATACTCGGGCGTGCCGTCTGAAAACGGCCGCGCTGTGGACAGGACCAACAAGCCGCCAAACAACAACCCCAACCACCGGCCGTAATAAGCCAGCGCATCGGCGGTGAGCGGCCCGCCGGTTACGGCCGCCGGTTCGCTACCGACGCAAAACGCCAAGGCTGCGGCGGCCAGCAGGACTGCGGTCCCCGCAACGCAACTCCAGCCGCGCTGCGTCTCGAGGAACGCCCCGGCGACGTAAATCACGACGGCCGCGGCAATCAGCACGATTTCGGGGCTTAGTAGTCGAACTGTCTCGAGGGACACGCGTCAGTTTCCTTTCGGTGCAGTGGTCTGCGGCGGGTGCGAAGCCACCAGCGGCGGCGCGTCGTGTTGGTCGGCCCGTTGCATGGCCTGCTCGGTCAGTCTGTCCAACGTGGGAGTCATCCGGTCGAGGAAGAATTGCGGTTGCACGCCGATCCAGACAATGAACACCACCAAGGGCGCCAAAGCGGCCACTTCGCGCGGACTGAGGTCGCGAACCGGCGGCTCTTTCGGATCGTGCGACGGTTGCTTCAGCGGCCCGAAGAACACGCGTTGGACCAGGTAGAGCATGTACCAGGCCCCCAGCACCACGCCGGTCACCGCCAGCACGGCAATCACCTGATATTGGATCGCCCAAACGGCCGGTGCGTCGGCAAAAGCGCGTTGGAATATCCCCAGCAACAGCAGAAACTCGCCGGCGAACCCGTTCAGCCCGGGCAAACCGATGCTGGAGAAGGTCATCACCAACATGAAGAAGGCCAGGATGGGCATTTGTCGAGCCAGTCCGCCGAGGTCGGCGATTTTTCGGGTATGGTATCGTTCGTAGAGCATGCCGACCAGCGCGAACAGGCCGCCGGTCGAGAGGCCGTGGTTGATCATCTGCAACACGCCGCCCTGGATACCCAGCCGGTTGACCGCGAAGATCCCCAACATGCAGAAGCCCAGGTGGCTCACACTGGAGTAGGCGATCAACCGCTTCATGTCGCTTTGGGCCAAGGCGACCAGTGCACCGTAGACGATGCCCGCGACCGAAAGCCACAACAGCCAGGGCATGCAGGCGGCTGCGGCGTCGGGGAGCATCGGAAGGTTGAAGCGCACGAAGCCGTAGGTCCCGATCTTCAGCAGCACGCCGGCCAGGATGACGCTACCGGCCGTGGGGGCCTGTACGTGGGCCAGCGGCAACCAGGTATGCAACGGGAACAGCGGCACCTTAATCGCGAACCCGGCAAACAACGCCAGGAAAATCCACAACTGCACCTGAAAATCCATCGGCTGTTGGGTCAGATGCTCGGTGAGCGTGGTGATCGAAAAGGTCATTTTCCATAGGGCCGGGTCGCCGATCGGGTGGTAATAATCCCACAACACGATCGCCAACATCCCCAGAAACGTCAACACGCTGCCGGCCAAGGTGAACAGAAAGAATTTGACCGCCGCGTAACGCCGCTGTTCGCTCCCCCAGACGCCGATCAGGAAGAACAGCGGGATCAGCGTGAACTCGAAGAAGACGTAGAACAGGATGATATCCCGGGCAACGAACACGCCCAACATGCCCGTGCACAGCAGCAACAGCAACCGGTAGTAGGCGACCGCTTGCTCCTGGATCGCTTCCCAACTGACCAAAATGGCCGTTACCATCAACAGCGCGGTCAGGCCGAACATCCAAACGCTTAGCCCGTCCAAGGCGATGTGGAAGCGGATATCGATCGGGGCGTCACTGCTGCCCAGCCAGGCGAAATTCGTCTCGGCGAACGCCGCGTCGGTCGGCTCGTAGTTGAACACCAGCACGGCCGCACAAGCGAGCGTCACCAACGCGCTAACCAACGCGCAGGCCCGGGCCGACCGGTGATTGCCCGTCACCAGCAGCGCCCCCAGCAGGGGCAAGAACACGGTCAATAATAAAAGGTTTTCCATCAGCTTATAGTTTTCCGGTCGACTGCCTACTGCTCCTACATCAACAACACGCCGATCAACACCAACAACCCCAGCACCATGGCCATCGCGTAAAACTGAACCATGCCGTTTTGCAGGGGACGCAATATGGAACCCAACAGCGTGGGCAACAGGCCGATCACGTTGACCAATCCGTCGACGATCACGCGGTCGATCCAGTAACTTAGCCAGGCCAAGCCGATCAACGGCAACACGACCAGACCGTAGTAAATCTCATCGAAGAAGAACTTCCCGTGCGAGAGCCGGTACAGGCCGAGCCAATCCATAACACGGGTCAGCATCCCGACAAGTTTTTCTCTCCCGCCCAAGTAGAACAGCATGGCCAGACCGATGCCGGCGATGGCGATCACGCTGCTGACGATGGCGATGTTCAAATGCGAGCCGCCTTCATGCGGCGTCGCATGGGCGGCGTGTGCCAAGTAAGCCACCGAGGGCGTCATTTCCAGGAAACTGGCAAACCCGTGCGTCAACTCGAAATAGGCGCCCACGACCAACGCACAGAAGGCCAGGATGACCAACGGCCCGACCATCGACCAGGGCGACTCGTGGGCATGGTGTCCGGCTTCCGGCGGGATCCGCTGGGGTCCGTGGAACGTGAGGAAATAGGCTCGGAAGGTATAAAAGGCCGTCAGGAAGGCCGTAAACGCGGCCGCTATATATAACACGACGTAAAGCGTCAGGCCATGCTCGCCGAAACCTCGTTCGTGTACGGCGGCCAGGATCAGGTCCTTGCTCCAGAACCCGGCAAACGGCACGATGCCGGCCAGGGCCAGGCAGCCGAACAGAAAAGTCCCGGCCGTCCAGGGCATCAGTTTCCGCAGGCCGCCGAACTGGCGAACGTCGATCACTCCGCCCATCGCGTGCATCACGCTGCCGGCGCCGAGGAACAACAGAGCCTTGAAAAACGCATGGGTGAACAGGTGAAACATGCCGGCCGTGATGCCCAAGACCGTGGCCGTACCGAGGCCCAAGAACATATAGCCGAGTTGGCTGATCGTCGAGTAGGCCAGGATGCGTTTCAGGTCGGTTTGGGTCAGGGCGATCAGGGCGGCCAACAGCGCGGTAAACCCGCCGATGCAAGCCACCACGTGTTGGGCGTCGACCGAGGCCATGAACAGCGGCGTGCATCGGGCCACCATGTAGACGCCGGCCGTGACCATCGTGGCCGCGTGGATCAACGCGCTGACCGGCGTGGGGCCTTCCATGGCGTCGGGTAACCAGACGTGCAGCGGGAACTGGGCACTCTTGCCACAAGCGCCCAGGAAAAGCAGCAGGCAGATCGCCGTCCCCAGGCCGCCGCCGACATACAATTCCGGCATGTGCAGCATCGTCTGGCCTAAAATGCCCGGGATAACCCCGCTGGCATGGTATCCTTCCGCGGCGATCTCGACATCATGGAAACTGAGCGTCCCGTAGGTGGTCCACAGCAGGAACAACCCCAAGGCGAACCCGAAGTCGCCGATGCGGTTGACCAGGAAGGCCTTCTTGCCGGCCGCGGCCGCCTCGGGCTTCTGATACCAGAAACCGATCAACAAATAGCTACACACGCCGACCGCTTCCCAGAAGACATACAAAAGCACGAAGTTGCTGACCGAGACCAGCATGGTCATCGAGAAGACAAACAACGGAATATAACAGAAGAACCGCCAATAGCCCGGATCGTCGTGCATGTAGCCGGTCGCGTAGATCGCAATCACGAGCGAAACGCACGTCACCATAGCCAGCATGATGGCCGTCAGCGGATCGGCCCGTAGCGTGATATCGATCTGGAAATCACGCGGCATGGGCCGGCCCTCTTCGACCTGCGGAGGCGAGTAGTAGTAAGCCTCGTCGACGGCGGCCCAAGTCCAGAGCGTGACGGTCTCTTCGAAGCCAATCTGATCGTGATCACCCCCCTGCCCTGCCCCGTCATCAATGGCCCCTTGCACCTGGAAGACCAGAAGAACGGCGGCCGCGGCCGAGAGCCCGATGGCCAGCACGGTGGGCCAGTGGCTTTGCCCGCGCAGCACCTTGGCGCCCAACACGGCGGTCAGCAGTGCGGCCGCCAGCGGCAAAGCGGGGATCAGGATCAGGAGTGTGGGGATATCAAACATTCGGGCGATAATCGGTTTGTTCGGGGCTAGGCTTCGGTTTCACGCCGGCAGGGGCCAACCGTGGCCACGGCTCGGCCGGCCCGGAAGGCTCCTCGGGTAACTCGGGCTCCTCGAAGGGCGGTTGATTGTCTTCGCGCAGCGTGTGCCAGACGGCGATGTCCAAGTCCCCGCTGCGACGGCAAAGTACCAGCACCAGGGCCAAGGCGATGGCGGCCTCGCAAGCGGCCACCGCAATGATGAAGATCACCAGCATCTGGCCGCCGAAATCGTTATGGAACCGGCCAAACGCCACCAGACTCAGCGACACTCCTTGCAGCATCATCTCGGCCGAGAGGAACATCACGATCATGTTCCGCCGACTGAGGAACCCGACCGTACCGATGCCGAATAGCAAGGCACCGACGATCAGGTAGTTCTGCAATAGGGCCGTTTCGGCGTTCATGGGCTAGGATTGGGGTTGGTTGTTTCGGGTTCACTGCCGGGCCGCGTGCGGCCGGCTTGGCTGATCACGGCCGCGCCGACCAGGGCCGTCAATAACAGGACACCGGCCACCTCGACGGCGATCAAGTGCCGCCCGAATAGCTCGGCGCCCAGGTGGGCCACATGGTACTCGGCCAGGATGCCGGCCGATCGATCCACCTCGGGCGGGGCCAAGCCGGCCGGTTCCAGAGTCAGCACGCTGCAAACGGTCATCGACAGCACGCCGACCATTACGATGCCCGTGGCCGAGGAGATCATGGCCTCCCAACTGCGGCGATCATAAGGGGCGCGGCCTTCCGGTCGGGCCAGCATCAGCACGAACAGCACGGTGACCAGAATGGCGCCGGCATAGACCACGATCGTCGCCACGGCCAGGAATTGGGCCCCGGTAAACAGCAGCAACCCGGCCGTGCCGACCAGGGTCATCCCAAACCAGATTGCACAGTACATCGGGTTGCGGCAGGTCACCGTGCCGACGGCCGAAAGGACCGTCACGCCGGAAAGGATGAAGAACACGCTGCTGTGCACCCAATTCTCCAACGGGGCCAATTGCGAGGCGAACAGCCCCAGTGCGACGGCCACCAGGGCCGCTCCGATCAAACGTCCCCGGGCCATGCCGCGGGGTAACATCAGCCACATGCCGATCGCGCCCAGGAGCGTGGCCACCGTCATCACGCTTTGTGAATCGTTCATGGCGTCTCTCCCGTTTCGGACGAGGGCATCGGTTCGGCATCTATCGTCTGGTCGTAGACGCTCAAGAGTTCTTCCTTGTCGAAGGCCATCTCTTCACGGCTCTTGCCCGAGAGGTCGTACAGGCTGGTCAGTTCGATCGCATTGACCGGGCAGGCCTCTTCGCACATCCCACAGAAGATACAGCGAAGCTCGTCGATTGAGAAGCTCTGGGGATACTTTTCGCGATCCGGCCAGGGGCTCTCGGCGGCGATAATATCGATGCAATAGGCCGGACAGGCCGTGGCACAGAGGAAACAGGCCACGCATTTCACGCGTCCCTGCTGGTCCCGATTGAGCCGATGCACGCCGCGATAGATCAGCGGAACGGGGATCTCGTGCCGCTCTTCCGGCGAGTGGACCGTCATCTTGCGGCTGATCATGTGCCGAAACGTGGTCGTCAACCCCTCGAGGAACAAGGGCACGTAGGTCTTGCCCGAAAGGCCCAACTTGGGTTCCTGAAGCCATTTGATGCGTCGGTCGTCGGATTTCATCAGGTGGTCGTCTCCTCGGTTTGCAATTCCGCGGCGACCGGTCCGAAGCGGGGTCGATTGTCGCAGGTCGTCGGGGCGGCGAGCATCACCACAATCCAGCAGACGATCAGCGCGGTCCAGCCGACGGCTCCCATGACCAACTGCTCCGAGACGCCCAGGATCGCCGCAAGCCGGTCGCCGAATTCGACCCACACGGCCACGACTACCACGTTGACCAACCCCAGCGGCAACATCACCTTCCAGGCCATGGCCATCAACTGGTCGAAGCGGAACCGGGGCCAACTCCATCGGGCCAGCATGAAGAAGAGGATCACGGCCGTCACCTTGACCAACAGCACTAGCACCCGCAGGATCGCTTGCCACCAGGGAATCACGTCCTCCGCGCCGGTCAGACCCCAGAAGTGCCACCCGCCGAAGAACAGAATCACCAGCAGGAACGAGGCGGTGATCATGTGCAGGAACTCGGCCACGAGGTACATCATCAGCCGGATGCCGGAGTATTCGGTATGGAAACCGGCGACCAACTCCTGTTCGGCCTCGGGCAGGTCGAACGGCAGGCGGCCGGCCTCGGCAAAGGCGGCGATGAAGAAGACCAAAAAGCCCAACGGTTGGACCAGGATGTTCCATGCGCCCGTCTCGGCCTGCTGGGTGATGATCGTGTCGAGCCTCAACGAGCCGGTGGCCAGGACGATTCCGAGGATCCCCAGCCCCAACGGCAATTCATAGGAGATGACTTGGGCCCCGCTACGCAGACCGCCCAGCAGGCTGTACTTGTTGTTACTGGCCCAGCCGCCGAGGACCACGCCATAGACGGCGATCCCGCCGACCGCAAACACGTAGATCATGCCCACGTCGAGCCCGGGGGCCGCAAGCAACGGGATGGGTTCCGAAAAGCCCCATTCGGCCGGCAGGATGTCAGGCGGCAGTACGCTTCCGAAGGGGATCACCGCAAATACGGCCAAGGCCGCGATGAAAAGGATCATCGGGGCCACGGTATACAGGATTTTGTCGACGTGCCCGGGCGTGAACTCTTCCTTGAAGATGAACTTCCCCCCGTCGGCGATCGGCTGTCCCAGCCCGAAGATGCGGATCTTAGTCAGCGGAATCCCCACGCGGCACGGTCCGCGGCGGTCCTGAATCCATGCCGCCACCCAGCGCTCGAGTAGCACGAAGTAGGACGTCGCGCCCATCAGGCATCCGATCAGCAAGGCGATCTTCACCAGGGCTTCGATGGCTTCAATGGCAAGTGGGGACATGGGAGCAGTGGATAGTGGATAGTGGATAGTGGATAGTGGATAGTGGATAGTGGATAGT
>CAYYOX010000128.1:0-2822 GCA_964473065.1 uncultured Planctomycetaceae bacterium
CAGCTACGCCGACGTCGATCGGATGCTCTACCTCTTGGTCGATCGCCGCTGGAAGCACAGCGAGTTGGTTCAGGCCGGGTTCGACGAGCAGTTCGTCACCCGCGTGTCCGACATGATCCGCCGCAACCACTACAAGCGCCGCATGCCGGTGATCGCCAAGCTCTCCCACCGCACCATGGACCGCGACTTCCGCTACGCCCGCGATTGGGGAACTTAAAGCAGTGGTTAGTGGGCAGTGGATAGTGGTTAGTAGCTGGTACGCACGCCAGTCAAGAGTGTTCTTGATCACGGCAGTTGCATGACTTCGCCGGCAGATCGTGTTGCCAGGGCGCGCCAGACGGCCAGGTCGATTTCGTTTTGGAAGAAATGGACCGATCCGTCGCACATGACCGCATTGACGCCCTGGCGATGTTCGCTTCGTGCGGCCGCCCAGACTTCGCCGTTGTCGCGGTTCTGCAAGCAGTGCATCGGGTCGGTATCCGGGATCGACGTCTCGCACATCGGCAGCCGATCGTAGTAATCCTCCGCCGATTCTAGTCCGAACAACGGTTGCGGCACAGTCGGCTTCGAGTTGGGCGGCGTTCGGGCCGTGAAGTTGGTCGACCCCATGTTGTTCTGGATCCAGGCGCCCCGACCATCCTTGCGGCTGTCAAAACCGAGCACCTCGCTGACGGCTAGCGTGCGAGATGTCCCGTCCGTTATCTTACGAAACGGAGTTCCCTCGCTGTTGCCTAGCTTCCACTTTCCTTGGCATTCGCGTATTAACTCGAGTTCACCACAGCTTCTTGCAATCGGCTTTCCAGTGGAACGGGCGGCACTCCGCTCAATGTCAGGTTCGGCTCGTTGATTCCAGCGTCTGAGAAGGACCACTTGAAAGGCTCCCCGCTTCAACTCCTTGTCGCGTTCCAGTGGTTTTGTTTGCGCCGAAGCGGGACAAGCCGTTGCATAGGTATCGGACCCGAAAGAGGCCGCGTAATTGCCTTTGCTATTGTGCTCCAGCGCCCAAGCCACGACGGGTTCTTTCATGCGATCCGCGCTGGGGCAAAGGTAGCAGGCGGGCGTTTCCTCAACAACAGATCCGTGGGGAAGGTAGTGCGCATCGTCGGCCACATGATGCATTTCGTTCATGCCCTCATCGAGAAGCCGCCACAGGCTCTCCTGCTCTAACTGAGCAAGGATGTTCACGGTCCAAGGCGGTCCCTGGCATGTTACACCAGACTGCGCGCCACCGGTAAGCCATGCCTGACTTGGAGAGAAAGCGATCCCGATCCCCGGCGGGAAGCAGCCATAGTTCTCCTCATGCTGGGCCAGCGCCACGCCGATTTGTTTGAGGTTGTTGGCACATTGGGCCCGGCGCGCCGATTCGCGGGCCGACTGGATGGCCGGTAAGAGCAACGCGATCAGAACCCCGATAATCGCAATCACCACCAAGAGTTCCACCAGCGTGAAGCCCGCCGGTCGGTGGTTCGAAGACGTGCCGCAGACCACTCTTGCACCACCCATGACAAAACCTCCCGACTCAGTCGATATGGCAACCATGCACGACGCTTAGACGTAGTATATCAGAATCGAGAAATCCGTCAACAGGGGTGTATTAATGGAATCTATCTGGGATTCCTTTTCACCCATAGCCGCGCCAGCATTGCTGGCGTGCGATACAGTTTATCGGATTTTACAACCGAAGGGAATACTTTTTTCCCTCTCCGGCCTAAAACGATCCGGCCGAAAAATACAGCCCTCAGTGGGCATGAAGTAGTGGAGGCGAAGGGGATCGAACCCTCGACCTTAGCATTGCGAACGCTACGCTCTCCCAAACTGAGCTACGCCCCCGGGTTTGACGCCGCTGTCTTATTGTCGACCGCCGACGCCGAATCCTTTACTGTACGGCCCAGGATGCGTCTGTTGAAGGGGGGGCGGAGGCTTCAATCGAGGTGCAAAGCCGAAAGCGGCCCGGTTGCCGGCGGGGGATGCGGTCGGTTACAATCCGGGCACTCTGTATCCGTTTGGGCTCCGGTAAGAAAGGATGTGGCAGCGATGAGCGTTTATCTGGGAATCGACATTGGCACCTCGGGCACGAAGACCTTGGCCATGCGGGCCGACGGCAAGATCCTGGCCGATGCGATGGAAACCTACCCCTGTTACGTCCCCAAACCCCTTTGGAGTGAGCAAGACCCCGAAGATTGGTGGAAAGCCACCGTCAAGTCGGTACGCAAGGTCATGAAATTGGCCAAGCTCAAGCCGGCCGACGTCAGAGGGATCGGGCTCTCCGGCCAAATGCACGGGTCCGTGTTCCTGGACAAGCAGGATCGGGTCGTTCGCCGGGCCATCTTGTGGAACGATCAGCGGACGGCCGCCGAGTGCGACGAAATCGAGCAGCGGGCCGGCGGGCGAAAGAAGCTGATCAAGATGGTAGCCAACCCGGCTTTGGCCGGCTTTACGGCCCCGAAAATCCTCTGGCTGCGAAATCACGAGCCGCGCAAGTTCGACAAGACCCGCAAGGTCCTGCTGCCGAAAGACGAGATCCGACGCCGCTTGACCGGCGAGTATGCCACCGAGGTCAGCGACGCCAGCGGGATGCTGTTGTTAGACGTGACCAAGCGAAACTGGTCGAAGAAGCTGCTCTCGGCCTTGGACCTGGACATCGACCTGTTGGCCAAATGCTACGAATCGGAAGACGTCACCGGCACGCTCACGGCGGAGACGGCCAAAACCTTGGGCCTGACGACCGACTGCGTGGTGGTTGGCGGGGCGGGCGATTGTGCGGCCGGCGCCGTCGGCAATGGGATTGTCAACCGGGGCGTGTTGTCAACCTCGATCGGCAC
>CAYYOX010000128.1:2832-7622 GCA_964473065.1 uncultured Planctomycetaceae bacterium
ATCGAGGCCGATGACACACTGCTCGGTGAGAAGATCGAACTCGACGCCGATCTGTTTGCCAGGTGTTACGAGTCCGAAGAGGTGACCGGCACACTGACCGCCGCCGCCGCCAAGACACTCGGCCTTTCGACCGACTGCAAGGTGGTCGGCGGAGCGGGCGACTGCGCGGCTGGCGCCGTCGGCAACGGCATCGTCCGACGCGGTGTGCTCTCCACCTCACTGGGTACCTCGGGCGTGATGTTCGTCCACAGCGACGAGGTGAAAATCGATCCGAAGGGCCGCGTTCACACCTTCTGCCATGCGGTCCGCGACAAGTGGCACATGATGGGCGTGAACCTCTCGGCCGGCGGGTCGTTGCAGTGGTTCCGCAACGAGCTCTGCAAATCCGACATCGCCGACGCCAAGAAAGCCGGCAAGGAAGTCTACGACCGGTTGACCAAAGAAGCCAAGGCGGTTGCCGCCGGCAGCGAGGGGCTGTTCTTCCTGCCCTACCTGTCAGGCGAACGGACCCCGCACGCCGATCCGGACGCGCGGGGTTGCTTTGTGGGTTTGACCTTGGCCCATACGCGAGGCCACATGATCCGCTCGATCATGGAGGGCGTGACCTATTCGATGCGGGATAGCTTAGAGATCTTCGACGGGCTGGGCGTACCGGTGCGCCAAATTCGAGCGTCCGGCGGCGGCTCGCGGAGTCCCTTGTGGCGGCAGATCCAGGCCGACACGTTCGGGCGCAAGGTCGTCACGATCAACACCGAGGAAGGCCCGGCCTACGGCGTGGCCCTGCTGGCGGCCGTGGGGGCCGGAGAATACAAGAACGTCCGCGAAGCCTGCGGAGCAACGATCCGAGTAGTCAAGGAGACGACCCCCGACCGCAAGACCAAACGACATTACGATCGAGCGTTCCCCATCTACCAGCAGCTATACGGCTCCTTGAAAAACGATTTCAAAAACATCGCCGCGTTGTAGGGTGGGCTCCGCCCACCAATCGTTGTATTGAAAATGTCGTGGAAATTTGGTGGGCGGAGCCCACCCTACGGTTGACTTAATCCATTTTTTGGGAGCGAACTATGAGCGAGGATCTGCATGGGCGAGAGCGGGGACCGATCCGGCACCAACTGGGGCAACTGGCCATGGTGCTGGGGCTGCTGTTCGGGCTGCTGGCCGGGTTCTGCGGGCTGGGGATTGTATGTGTCTTTCTCGGGGCGGCCGGCACGGACACCTTGCTCTGGCTCTTCCGCTTCTTTGAACTGGCCACCCTCTCGGCGATCGGCGTGCTGATCGCCAAATTCTGCCGGGTATGGGCGAGCGAGGATAGATAGGAATTTGGTGGGCGGAGCCCACCCTACGGTTGATTGAGTCCATTTTTTGGGAGCTAAATATGGTCATTGATCCGACGAATCCAGACGAAACTGACAATGCCACACAAGAAGAAAGTGTGTGGCGTGACGGCGCATATCTCGTGTTTCGGAGACGCGAGCCGGACTTGCCTGACCAATGTATCCTCTGCAATGCTCCGGCCGAGGGCAAGCGGGTCACGTCGGGCGTCCGGGATCCTGTTGCTATTCTCGAACACGCACGCGTGGAAGTGGGCTTATGTCCGGACCATTGGAGCAAAGAGGCCTGGGCACAACGACGCCCCTGGATGCTCGGATTGTTGGGGATTGGTTTGCTAGCTCTCGCGGATTTTCTTAGTGACAGTGGTATTCCATTCCTGGAAACCGTTACCGCGTTTCTAGGAATACTGCTTCTTGCAGCAGCAGGGTTGCTGGCTAAGCTGAAGGGTAAGTTGCTGAAGGCCAAACGCGTCGAAAGGCAGTTTGTATGGCTGGAAGACATTCATCCGAACTACCTCGCAGAATTGCCCGACCTGGCGGAAGAACCAGAGACTGAAACTCAGGCTTAGAAAAGTAGAGTGGCCTTGCTATATCGTTATGCCCCGCTGGCGTTGATCTTTGCCGTCTTCTTCATCCAGGGCGCCGCACCCGTGCCGGAGGTCAACGAGCCGTATTATCTGGGCAAGGCGATCCATTATTGGAATCCTGACTGGGTCCAGGGTGATTTCTTCCTGGAAACGAAAGATACGCATTCGGTCTTCTACTTCACGTTCGGCTGGCTTTCGCTGTGGCTTTCGCCGATCGCGTTGGCTTGGACGGGCCGTGTGTTGACCTGGGCCTTGCTGGCTTGGTCCTGGCAACGGTTGAGCTTTGCGGTGATCCCGCGGCGATGGTGTTCGGTGCTGACGGCGGCCCTGTTGGTTGCTCTGATCGAACGCTGCCACATGGCCGGGGAATGGATCATCGGCGGCGTCGAGGCCAAGGGGTTTGCCTTCGTGTTGGTCTTTCTTGGATTGGAGGCACTGGCCCGGGGCCGTTGGAATCGGGTGTGGCTGTTCTTCGGGGCGGCGTCGGCGTTTCACGTGCTGGTCGGCGGATGGGCGGTCGTAGCGGCCGGGTTGGCTTGGGTTGCGTTGGGACGCGATCGACCCAAGCTGCTCCCCATGCTGCCGGCAGTTGCGGGCGGGTTCGTACTCTCCTTGCCCGGACTGATCCCTTCGCTGATGCTCAACGGGGGAGTCGACCAGCAGGTCGTGCGATTGGCGAACCAGATCTACGTCTACGGTCGGCTCTACCATCACTTGAACCCGACCCAGCTTCCGACCGAGTTCGTGCAACGTTTCGGCCTTTTGTTGGGCCTATGGCTTGTGCTGTTGATAATCACACCGGCCGAGAAACCGATGCGTCGGCTCCAAACGTTTGTGGCCGGGACGGTGGCCATCGGGCTGGTCGGCGCGGGGCTTAGTCTTTTGGTGATTTACGATCAGGCCTTGGCGGCCGAGATGCTGCGGTTCTACTGGTTTCGCCTGGCCGACGTGGCCGTGCCGCTGGGGGTGGCGATGGGTTTGACGGCCTATGTCATGCAAAAGCTCGATGTCGAACCGAACACGGGAAAACTCTGGCTGGCGGCGGCGATCCTTCTGGCCGCGGCTCACGTCGGCGACCATGCCGTCCGGCGACCGATTCCCGTGCGACCGCCGGGCATGAAAGTGCCCCATTACGGATCATGGCGTAAGGCGTGTGATTGGATCGCCAACTCGGGCCAGATTCCGCCGGATGCCCGCTTCATCACGCCCCGGATGTCACAAACGTTCAAATGGTACGCCAGCCGTGCTGAAGTGGCCAACTGGAAGGAAGTCCCGCAGGATGCCGAGGCCATCGTCGAGTGGTGGAAGCGGCTCAACGCCATCCATGCCGGCGGCGGCAAGACGCGCGAGGATCGTTGGAGTGAAACACTAACCGACGTGTACCCGGGCCGCCTGGTATACATGGCCCGGCAATACGACGCGGATTACCTGATCACGCGTTCGAGGCCGCCGTTGCCGTTTGAGTCGGTCTACCAGAACCGCGCGTATGCCGTTTATCGCATGCCGATTGCCGACGATTAGCGACATGACCAACGGCGGCAGTTCACATCAAAGGAGTATTTGGTCAAGGAGTTGATAGCATGCAAGTGGTGATTTCTGATAGCGAGCAAGAACTTGGCCGTCGGGCGGCCCGGGACGGGGCGGAGTTGATCCGCCGGGCAATCGACGGGCGGGGTCGGGCGAACATCATCCTGGCAACCGGGGCCTCGCAGTTCGCGATGCTCGCCGAGTTGGTGGCGGCCGACCGGATCGATTGGAGCCTGGTGACGGCGTTCCATCTGGACGAGTACGTGGGCATGCCCGCTACCCATCCGGCCTCGTTTCGCCGATACCTTCGCGAACGGTTCGTCGATCGGCTTCCGCAGCCGCCGGCGGCGTTTCATTATCTCGACGCCGAAACGGATCCGCAAACCGAGTGCCTTCGAGTGGGGGAAATCCTACAGCGGCACCCGATTGACGTGGCGTTCATCGGCATTGGAGAAAACGGGCACCTGGCCTTCAACGACCCGCCGGCCGATTTTCAGACCGAACAACCCTATCTGGTGGTGGAACTGGATGAGGCCTGTCGGCGGCAACAATTGGGCGAGGGCTGGTTTCCTACGCTGGATGACGTGTCCCGGCAAGCCGTGTCGATGTCGATCCGGCAGATCATGAAGTCCGAGGCGGTGATCTGTACCGTCCCCGATCGACGCAAGGCCGAGGCAGTGCAAGCGGCCGTGGAAGGTCCCGTCACACCGGACGTGCCGGCATCCATTCTTCAACAACACTCCCGGGCGACACTTTACCTTGATGGCGAGTCGGCCCATCTGTTACTCTTGTAGGGTGGGTCTTCGCTGCTCGACCCATCCGACGAAGATTCCCCGAATCATGAAACACTATTAGCCCGCTTGCGGCTTTGCAGCGCGTCAACCGAAAGGGCTGATCCGTCGCCCGGCGCGCAGCACCTTGCTTGGATAGAGCGTTCCTCGCCAGATAATCCCGCCGCGACGCAATCCTAGCCAGCCCGTGCGAAGCAGTAGCACGACGCTGATCACCACCGCCACGGGCACACACATCCCCGGCAGAATCGATCGCTTCATCCAACGCTGCAACACGACGACGCTGAAGACGCCGGCGGCGATCATGACCAGTGCCGGCGGTATCAGGCCGAAGTGGCTGATGGGAACCAAGGCCGACATGGGGGCCAATTCCAGTAGCACTATCAAGGCGCAAGTGAGAAGCAATCGCCATACGCGGCAGTTGGCCACCGAAGCGAATCCCTTTTCGGCCCCGCGAGCCATCGCCCCCAGCGAGCGATACCAGTGCAAGCCAACCATACCCCGGGCGTTGACCAACCCGCATCGGGCTCCCGCCCGCATGAGCACCGTTG
>CAYYOX010000128.1:7632-9656 GCA_964473065.1 uncultured Planctomycetaceae bacterium
TGAGCATCATTCCGAGCCCTACGTCGTCGCCCACTTCGAGTCGCAGCCACTGTAGCCCTGGCGTGTTCTGCAATGCCGAACGTCGTACCAGATTGAAGGCGCCGACGCCGATGAACGCCTTGCTGTGGGGGTCGTCAATGGCCCAACATCGCAAGCCGACGCAAAACGCTCGCAAGAAGGTCGCGACCGTCGCATCGAGAAGGAAACTCGACGGCCAAAGGTCTGGCGCGGCCGCCAGATGATCCAGCGGCCGGCTTTCACAATGAGCCACCGCGCGGCGCAACGTGCCTTGGGCTATATGGACGTCGGCATCGGTAAAGAGCAGCCAATCGCCGTCGGCCCTTTCGACCCCGCGTTGCAACGCATGGACCTTCCCCAGCCAGCCGTCGGGCAATTCCGTGATGTGCACGGCTTCGACCCGATCGTCCCGCTTGGCCAACCGATCGATGATCCGAGCGGTGTCGTCGTCGCTGCGGTCATCGATCAGGATGATCTGAAGTTGGGGATAGTCTTGGGCTAGGAGCGTCGTCGCGGCCGCTTCGAGTTCCTCGGCCTCGTTGCAGGCCGGGACGATCACCGAGAGCTTGGGCCAATCGTCCGGCTCGGGCGGATTCAAGTCGGCCAAGACCGGCACGGCACGCACCACGCGGACCGCGCCAACGGCCATCCACAGCCAATAGATGCAGCCAAGGAAGGCCCAAGCGATGAGGATGTTTTCGAGAATGTTCACAAGTCAACCGCGACGACCTCTGCCGAGCTCCAGGCGGCCACGCCTGGTTAATCGTCTAACACCGCGTGGCCGCGGCGGCTAAACAGACGCTACTTGGCGTTCGACGCCGGCGAATTTTTGTACATCATGCGGACGCCGTCGTCGGAAATTAGCTTTCCCGTCTTCTTGTCCCAGATCCGCGTGCGAACTTTTAGCCGGTGCTTCTCGGCGTGGCATTCGGTGCAGTGCTCGTCCGGGTCGGGGTCCTCGAAGTACTCTTCGTGGTTCTCCTCTTTATCGATCTCGTCCTTCGGGTGACACTCCATGCAGAAGGGATCGATTTTCTTCTTGGTATACATGATCTCCGGCGGGGTCAGGGCGTCTTCGTCGGCGCTGTGCTCGTCGGACATGCCGTGGCACTTCTCGCACCCGATGCCCGCCGGCAAGTGGACCTTCGTGAGCTTCTCTTCCTCGTAGTTGGTGTGGCAGACAAGGCAATATGAGTTATCGGCCGGCTCCGGCTCTTCCTCGGCTTTGATCTCGCGTGGCGCCTTGGTCGTTACCGGCGCGGTCGGCGACGGCTTGGGCTTCTCTTTCTCATCCGCAGCGCAGACCGTCGAAAAGCAGGCCGTCGAAAGACAGACCACCGTCAATCCAACTAACACCATGGCTGCAAGAGCACCGAATCCGAGTCGCTTGATTCCCACGAATATCCTCCACGCATGAAATCCTGTAGGGTGGGTCGAGCAGCGAAGACCCACGCGTCAAAAAACAACACAGAACACCTCCGCGTGGGTCTTCGCTGCTCGACCCACCCTACGGCTAGACGTATTCCCATTCCTTGAGCCACTGATAATCCTCGGGCAGCCGGGCCCACATCTCCTCGCCGATCTTATCGAGGTAGGCCTGTTCGTCGATGTCCAACTCGCGGCGTTCCTTGACGGCCAAAACCGCGTTGTCCACCTGATGCTTGCTGATTAGCCCGGGAATCGGGGCGGTAATCGCCGGGTTGCTCAGGATGAAACGCAACGCCATCCTTGCTCGCAGGTCGTCTTCCTCGGCTTCCGGACTGTCGGGCGAGCCGTCGCCGTTGAACAGCGAGTTGCTCGCAAACGGCTTGATCCCCAGTACGCCGACGTCGTGCTCCTTGACGGCCTCGAACAGGCTACCCTTCGGCAGAACCTTCGACTTGGCCGTATAGGGCGTGCAAATGACCTGGACCGTGTCGGGGTAGGTTTCGATCAGCTTCTTGGCCCAACGACGGTCGTGGGTCGAGAGGCCCGTGAATCGGCAGAGCCCCTTTTTCTTGGCCGTC
>CAYYOX010000128.1:9666-13011 GCA_964473065.1 uncultured Planctomycetaceae bacterium
ATCATGGCCTCGGTGTCTTCCTGCGTGTGTCGCCCGCCACGTTCCAGCGCCATCAAACGCCAAATGTCGGCGTACTCCAGCTTGCAACGTTTCAGCCCGGCCTTGAACAGCTCGAGCAGCTTTTTGGTGCTGCGGTTCTCCGGCACGCGCAACTCGCTGGCCGGGTGCGAATAGGCCAGATACATCGCATCGCGGCGGCCTTCGAGCACCTTGCAGTAGGTTTCCGGCTCCGAGTCGCCGGCGAAGTCGATCAGGTTGATGCCGACCTCGATACAACGGCTGACCACTTCGTGCCGGTTCTTCAGGAACGGGCCCATGTCGCCTTCGTCGGCCGGACCGGCATAGGGATCGATCTCCCCTTCGGACTTGATGATCTTGTCGACCCGCTTCCAGTGACCGCCTAAGCAGACGGCCGAGACCCAGAGGTCGGTCTTGCCGAGCCGACGATATTCCATCTCGGGGTTATAGCTTCGGGTCTTCTCGGCATCCGCCGAAGCGACGGCCCGGCGTGCGCTGCCGGTCGACGAAGCTCCCACGGCGGCCGCGGCAGCCGCGGCGGTGCTGGATTGGACAAACGTTCTTCGGCTAACGCGATTCTTACTCATGGACTCTTTCTCCCCGGCATCCGATTGCAACGGCGGACGCCTCTTTCTCGTTTGAACCGATTCGACCCGTCGCGCCAAAGCCCTTTTCGTCCGAGCCTTGGCCGATGACACATTTCCCTATTATTCGGCATGCATGGCCGGGTGGTCAAGGAAGTTACAGCCAATTGATTGTAGGATTTTGACGAAGCCTTCCGTCCGAATCTTGTTGTAAGGAATCGCGGACCCCCACGTAGCATGGGCAAGTATCCATCAATGGAGCCGCAATGGCGGACAAGCCGCCATGCCGCCCGACCCTATCAAATCGGCCGGAACGAGGGGCAAGCCTTCACGGCCTATGGAAACGTTCAGTCGTACTTAATCAGGCTGGCCGTCTTGTATTGCCCGATCCGTTCGGCGCCATGCAGACTTGTCAACTCGATCACGAACACACATCCTACGACCTGTCCGCCGGCTTTCTCGACGAGTCGGCAACAGGCATCGACCGTCCCGCCGGTGGCCAGCAGATCGTCGGCGATCAACACTCGGGCGCCTTTGGGGATTGCGTCGGTGTGAATTTCCAGCGTGTCGGTTCCATACTCCAACTCGTAGCTGTACGAGAGGGTCTCGTAAGGCAGTTTGCCCGGCTTGCGGATGGGGACCAATGCGGCGTTGAGCTGCAGTGCCAGAGGACCCGAGAAGATGAACCCTCGGGCCTCGGCGGCCGCCACGACATCGATCTTGGCGTCGCGGAAGTTGTTGGCCATCTCGGTGACCGACTGATGGAAGGCGGCCGGACTGGCCAGCAGAGGCGAGATATCGCGGAAGAGGATCCCCGGCTTGGGGAAGTCAGGAATACTGCGGATGTAGTCGGCCAGATTCAGCTTCGGCGATTCGGACATGAGTTTGCTCTCCGTCAGATGGTCGGTAGGTCCATAAGTTACGCCCGAATATAGCCGCTTCACGCCCACAGGGAAAGGCCGCCGAAGCAATCTGAGTTGATTGCCGCCCAGATACATGGCACAATGGGGGTTTCGGTCGGAGCAGCCTTCTAGAAAGCACACAGCTATGCACGCGGAAATCATTGCGATCGGCGACGAAATCACCAGCGGACAGCTATTGGACACGAACACGCAGTGGCTTAGCCAACGCCTGGAGGAACTGGGCGTTCGCGTGCTGTATCACACGACGGTCGGCGATCAGTTGACCCCCATGGCCGATGTCTTCCGGCAAGCGATCGATCGGGCCGAGGTGGTGATCGCCACCGGTGGGCTGGGTCCCACGGCCGACGACCTGACCCGCGAGGCGGTGGCCGACGCGACCGGTCGGCAGTTGGTTGTCGACCAGGCTGCGCTGGAGCATGTCCGGGAGATGTTCGCTCGGCTACGGCGTAAGATGCCCCAGCAGAACGAGCGTCAGGCCAGCTTTCCCGACGGCAGCCGCATGATCCCCAACCCTAACGGGACCGCGCCGGGGATCGACATCGAAATTCCCCGAGAAGGCAATCACGCTTGCCGTCTATTTGCCTTGCCCGGGGTGCCGGCCGAGATGCGGGAAATGTGGCAGGGGTCGGTTGCTCGGGCTGTTCGGCAGATCGTCGGGCAGATCGTCGGACAGGGCCGCGTGATTCGACATCGTAAGATCAACAGCTTCGGGGCGGGTGAAAGTCAGGTCGAGGCCATGTTGCCCGACCTGATTCGCCGCGATCGAAAACCGCAAGTGGGGATCACTGCCAGTCGGACCACCATCATCCTGCGGATCACGGCCGAAGGAGCCACGGAAGAAGAATGTCACGCGGCCATGGAACCGACCGTTGCCACGATCCGTCAATGCCTCGGCACGTTGATCTTCGGCGAAGGGGACGATCAGCTACAGGACGCGGTCGTTCGGCTGTTGCGAGAGAATGAAAAGACATTGGCCACCGTGGAATGGGGTACCGCCGGACTGGTCGCCCAATGGCTCCACGGCGTGCCCGAGGCCCAAAGGCATTACCTGGGTGGAATGGTCGTGGGTAACGAATCGGCCTTGGGGAAACTGCTCGACTTCCCGCCCGAGTTGCTTGAGCACCATTCGGGCACAAACGACGAAGTAACCCGAGCGATGGCCGTTGCCTGCAGCAAGCGCTTCGACAGCGATTACGCGCTGGCGGTCGGTCGTTTTCCCCCGTTCGATTCGCAGGCCCCGAAGCCGTTTTACATCGCACTGGCCGGCCCCGACGGAGTGCAAACCAAGAAGTTTCCCTATGCGGGCCACCCAGCCACGTTGCAAATCTTCTCGGCCAAACGGGCCCTGAACGTGGCAAGATTAGCCATGCTACCGTGACGCCGCGATTGGCTGCCAAGTAGCATTTCGTGATCCGAAGAATTCTCGTAGCGTGGGTCCAGCAGCGAAGACCCACCCTACCCATTTATCTTCGGCAAAAGAACGTCGGGCTTGCCCGACCGCCAAATGGTTGTACTCAGCGCGGGCGCGATAGACTGGCCAATTCGTCGAGCAACTGGCCCCCCGTGTCGAGCACGCGGGCGTTGGCGCGGAACATCGTCGAGGCCAGCGAGAGGTCGACCAAGCTGCGGCCGATGTCGGTGTTGGAGAGTTCGGTCGCGCCGGAAACAATCGTGCCGAAACCCGAGTCGGAAGGGCTACCCTCGATCGGCAGGCCGGAGTTTACGCCCGACTGGTATGTGTTGACGCCTCCGCCTGGCACACCGGCCGGTATGGCGAATCGTACCACGGCCACTTGTCCCAACGCCCGGGACAGACCGTC
>CAYYOX010000129.1:0-12999 GCA_964473065.1 uncultured Planctomycetaceae bacterium
GCCCCAGGACCCGGACAACTGGGGCACCGCTGCGCTATGCCCCAGCCACCCATCGCCGTAGCCGCGGTGGCTAAACGGATGTTCCCCGATTCTCTCATCTCTCGCCTTGTATGCGGGCTATAATATAGGGAGAAGTACTTCCCTGGTCTGAAGTTGCGCCCATTCGCCGTGGAACCGCCGACGTGCCCGAGCCCCTTTCCATGCCGCCCGATTCGACCGACCATCACGATGTCCCGGTTCCGCCGACCGATGGGCAAGAGTCGCGTCGCGTGCGCCAATTGCCTCCTCCTCCGCCGAAGCCAAAGGTTCGACCGCTCGGACCGCCGCTGGTTTGGCCCGATGAAACCCGGCTGAGCCGATGGTGGTCCTATCTTAGGCGATGTCTTTCGTCCGGCTGGTTGATCAGTTTCCTGTTCCACTTCTTTCTGCTCTTGGGTCTGGCACTGCTTGTGGAAGCGTCGCGGCCCGCGTCGACCTTCCTGGGGCTCACAGCCACGATGACCGAGTCGCCGCCGCTCGAGCGACTCAACGCTGCACAGGCCCAAGCGTTCCTGATGAAACCAAGCCGCGTTACCGGCAACGCGCTGCAACTCGATCCGGAATATGCCGTGCCCGACGTCGAGCATCCACTGGACTTGCCGAACTCCATAGGACGCGCCGAAGGGCCCCCCGCACAACAACCGACCGACGCGTCGACAGCGACCGACGTGGCCGTGGAAGGCGCTCTGCGAGGACGCGGCCGGGCGGTGCGAAGCGGGCTGGCACTGGACGACGGAGGAACGCCCGAAAGCGAGAATGCAGTCGAGCGGGGACTCCGCTGGATCTTGGCCCATCAACGCGACGACGGCAGTTGGAACTTCGATCACCACAAAAGCTATTGCCGAGGCCAATGCGCCAACCCGGGCACGGAAGCCAGCACCACGGCCGCGACGGCCATGGCCCTGTTGCCATTCCTTGGCGCCGGATACACGCACACGCAGGGCGAGCACCAGGACCCGATCAAGCGAGGAATCTATTACCTCGTTCAACGCACGCGACTCACGCCGCAAGGCAACGACCTGCAAGAGGGTACGATGTATGGGCAAGGGCTGGCGACCATCGCGCTGTGCGAGGCATACGCCATGACCGGCGACGAGACACTCAAGGACTACGCCCAAGGAGCGCTGGACTTCATTTGCTACGCCCAAGACCGCAAGGGCGGCGGCTGGCGATATACGCCCGGCGAACCGGGCGATACGACGGTTACCGGCTGGCAGTTGATGGGCCTAAAAAGCGGCCAGATGGCCCGGCTTTCCGTGCCGTCGCCGACCATCTTCATGGTCGACCGTTTTCTCGATAGCGTGCAAAGCGACAGCGGCGCCCAGTACGGCTACCTCGACCCGCGACCCCGGCAGACCACCACGGCCATCGGGCTGCTCTGCCGCATGTATACCGGCTGGACCCGGGAACACATCGCTCTGCAACGCGGCGTAGAGCACTTAAGCGGCTGGGGTCCGTCGGACGACAACATGTATTACAACTACTACGCCACGCAAGTCATGCACCACTGGCAAGGCCCCCTGTGGGAGAAGTGGAACGAGAAGATGCGCGACCAACTGATCGCCACTCAAGCCGGCGCCGGACACGAAGCGGGCAGTTGGCACTTCAGCGGCGGTCGCGGCGATGTCGGCGGACGACTCTACAACACGGCCGCCGCCGTAATGACCCTGGAAGTCTACTACCGCTACATGCCGCTCTACGAACCTCGAGCGGTCGAGAGCGGGTTCTAAATAGCATTTCGTGATTGGGGGAATCTCGTAGGGTGGGTCGAGGAACGAAGACCCACGCGGGAGTTTGTAAAATGCTTCTCCTGGGATCGCAGTCCTGAATATCGAATATCGAACAAGGAATATCGAAGGAAGAAGGTAGCACGCGCGGCAAAACACTTCAACATTCATCATTCCTTGTTCGATATTCGATATTCACTTGATCCGCCGCGTGGGTCTTCGCTGCTCGACCCACCCTACATATTCCTGAGATCGTGCAAGGCTATTCGGCCCCAAACAACTCTGAGAGGTGGCAAACTCGCACCGGCAGGCCGCGCTGGCGGATGCCGTAGGTTAGATGGATGATGCAGGCCGGGCAGGAGGTGACCAGCACCTTGGCGCCGGTGCTCTGTACGTTGTCGATCTTTCGGTCGAGAACCTTGCGAGAAAGGTCGTAGTGCGTCAACGCATAGGAACCCGCACCGCCGCAACACCAGTCGGCCTCGGGTAACTCGCGGTATTCTAGCCCGGCAATCGAACGCAGGATCTCGCGCGGTTGATCGACCAGACCTTGGCCGCGCGAGGCGTGGCACGGATCGTGATAGGTGACGATCAGCTTCTCGCCCGCAGCCGGAAGCGGCACGTCGGCCGTCGGGCCGACTACTTCCGATAGGTCGCGCACCGTGGCGGCAAACGTCGTGGCGGCCGCATGGCGCGGGTCGTTCTCGTCAAACAGCGCGGGATACTTCTTCAGGAAGGAGGCACAACTGGAGCAGTCGGTGACGATCAGGTCGAACTGGTCTTCGATGAGAAGATCGAGGTTCTTTTCGGCCAATCCTCGGGCGGCCGGGCGGTCGCCGTAGGTCAACGGCGGCAGACCGCAGCAGCAGTTCTCCAGCACCTCGACCGTACGGCCCACCCGCCGCAACACGCCAAGGGTCGCATTGGCCGCCTCGGGGCACATGATGTCGGCGCCGCAGCCGACGAAGTAGCCAACCCGCAGATTGCCCTCGCCTTCAAACACGCTCCGGTCGAGTGTCTCGCGGAATGCTTCCCGAGGGATGCGCTCGACAATCTCTTCGGCACGGGGAAAGTCGCGGCCGAAGATCCGCAACAACCCCAAGGCCCGAGCGACTTTCGAGAGCTTAGTCTTCTTGCCAAACGCGGCCGCCCGGGCGGCCAGCCGAAGGCGCTTGGGATAAGGCAACAGATGCTTGAACAACAGCCGGTGCAGCGAGTTGCGGCCCGTGCGGTCGAGATACTCGGCTCGGGCATCCAAGACCAGATCGGCGGTGGCCACGGCCGGGAAACAATTGGCTGTGCAAGCTCCGCACAACAGACAGGCAAACAACGGTTCCTCGAGCTGCTGATTCCAATCGACCCGCCCCTCGATCAGCGCCCGCAAGAGCGCAACGCGCCCCCGAGCCACACCCGCCTCGTGCCCCGTGGCACGGAAAATGGGGCAAGCCACTTGGCAGAACCCGCATCGGTTGCAACGGGCGATCTCGTCGTATTGCTGTTCGATTCCCATTATGTTGTTTGTCAAATGCAGCGACGGGTTAGCCGCCCTGGTGGTTCCCCTCGGGCTGGTCAATGGCGTCTTCAAACTTCTCGATGATGCTCTTCCAAAGCGGCGCCCATTTGAACTGTTGCGACCACTCCCACACCTTGAACGCCGCAATCGCGCCCAATGCGGCGAATATCGGAAACGGATGGTCCCAATAGATGCCACATCCGGCGAGAACGAAACTGGGGATGAGGTACCCCAGGTCATAAGCGATGTTGGCTCCCTTCCCCATTTTCAGCGAATTGATCAAATACTGCTCTTCGTTCGAGAATTGCGGCTTCGTCATGGTAAGTGTCCTGCATGGAAGAACGTTTGAGTTGGAGCAAGAAAGGGGCAGAACTGTTACTTGTTGGCCGGCCGGCTGAACGAATAGTTCCGACCCCTTTATCGTTGCTTATCGTTGTAATCTAAGCGAACCGACGACGCTTGACAACCCTACGTGCATCTGAGCTAATGGCTGTCGTCCGACTGATTACGCGTCAACAGTTGTACTGAACGCAACGAGCCCCAAGGAGATAACGATGAGCCAGCACTTCTGTTTGCTCAGACCGGTTGTCATTATCGGATTTGTCTTCTCAGCATTTGCCGGGCCGCTGACGGCCGAGGAGGTTCGGCAACGGCTCGTTGGGCGGCCGACGCCCGTTGTTGCCTTCAGCGCCGAAGCCCCGGCCGATTGCCCGCTGGAAGAATCAAAGCAGTTCGCCGGGATCGTCTTCACTGGACGCCACAAGGTCTACACCACGGCCGACACCTGGTATCCCTCCTGGGCCGCCGACGGGAATCTCTACTCGCCGTGGACCGACGGTAGCGTGGGCAAGATGAACTCCAGTTCCGGACCAAAACGCTGGACCAGCGGCCATGCCAAGATCGCGGGCGAAGATCCGCTGCGGCTTGAAGTGACCGCCTTGGGACTGCACAAGGCGTCGGCCGAACCATACGGCGGGCGGTACCCGTGTGGCAGCCTGATTCTCGACGGCACGTGGTACTACGGCACCTATTGCCTGGACATGAAGAAGGATCCTTGGGACATCATGGGCCCGTTTGTCGGGTTTCGGATTTCCCGCGATTTCGGCCAAACGTGGACCGACACGCCCTGCACGCCGTCGAAGCCCCTGTTTGGCGAGTCGGGCAAAGACGGGGCCAAGGTGAAGATCGGCTCGCCGCACTTCGTCGACTTCGGCCAGAACATGCAACACTCGCCCGACGGCAAGGCCTATCTCACCGCCCATGGCGCCACCCGAGCGGACGCCGTGTGCAGTTGGGTCTCCGGCGATCAGGTCTACTTGGCCCGGGTTACGCCGACGGTCGAGAACATCAACGACGTCTCGAAGTACGAATTCTTCGCCGGTCATGACGCCGACGGCGAGCCGATCTGGACCGACAAGTTTGCCCGGATCAAGCCGCTGGTTCAGTGGAACGACCGGTCGGGCTGCGTGACGATGACCTACAACCCGGTGCTGAAGAAGTATTTCATGTGCGTGACCGACGGTGGAGCGAGCGGCCTGGGGACTTATGATACGTGGGTTGCCGAGTCCGAGCGGATCACCGGCCCCTGGCGACTGGCAGCCTTTATGGAGAAGTTTGGGCAGCAAGCTTATTTCGTGAACATCCCCTCGAAGTTCATCTCCGCCGACGGACGAACGGGCTGGCTATGTTTTGCCGACGACTGGGTCCGCAAGCATCCATCGAATCCGCAGGGCACGCGTTACGGAATGTGCCTTTACGAGTTCAAGCTGCGTAAGCCGGGCGAGCCGTTACCCAACTCGCCTCCCGATCCATTGAAGATCGGCTCGAACGTTGCGCCCAAGGCGAAAGCCGCCAGCAGCACCAATCACCCTGGCTATCGGGCCACTGGAGCCATTGACGGAGTGGTCGGCGGTTACCCGGACAACATTCAAGAGGAATGGTCCAGCCACGGGGAGAACGCGGGGGCCTGGTTGAAATTGCAGTGGGACAGCCCGCAAACGGTCGACCGGGTCCTGTTGTTCGACCGGCCGAACACGTATGATTACATCACCACGGGCAAACTGACTTTCAGTGACGGTTCGAGCATCGACGTGGGCGAGTTGCCCGACGACGCCTCGGCCGGCCGCGAGGTGACCTTCCCCAAGCGGACGGTCACCTGGGTCAAGTTCGAGGTGACCGGCGTGAAAACCGGCTACGGCAACATCGGCCTGTCCGAGCTGGCCGTGTTCGCAGCGGAATAAGCCCACACAACAACGGATGGGTGGCTGGGGCATAGCGCAGCGGTGCCCCAGGAAACTGGAATACTGGAATACGGACAAGAAACTGGGGCACCGCTGCGCTATGCCCCAGCCACCCTTGCTTGGCAGAGCCGCGGATTGCGGTGAAGAACACCATGAAAGTCATCGACGCGAATCTCTACGATTACCCGAAATACTACGACCTGCTGTTCGCGTCGGACTGGAAGGCCGAGTTCGATTTCCTCGAGGCCTGTTTCGAGCAACATACGCCGCGGAAAGTAGAGCGGCTGTTCGAGCCGGCTTGTGGCACCGGGCGGCTGATGGTGAAGTTTGCCGCGGCAGGGTACGAGGTCGCCGGCAATGATCTCAACGCCAAGGCGATCGACTTTTGCAACGCACGGCTCGAGCGGCACGGCTTTCCCGAATCGGCTATGGTGGGTGATATGGCCGACTTCCGTCTGCGGCGCAAGGTCGACGCGGCATTCAATACAATCAACAGCTTTCGGCATCTGCCGAATGAAAAATCGGCCGAGGCCCATCTCTGCTGCGTGGCCGACGCCCTGGCCAAGGGCGGACTCTACGTGCTGGGATTGCACCTTACGCCCGAGACTCGCCCCACCTGCGAGGAAGAATCGTGGTCGGCCCGACGCGGGCATCTAGCCGTGCTCTCGCGGATGTGGTCGATCGCCGTGGATCGTCGGCGTCGGCAGGAACGGGTCGGCATGACGGTCGACGTCTACACGCCGACCAAACAGTTTCGGCTCAGCGAGGAGATGATCTTCCGCACCTATACGGCAAAGCAATTCGACCGTCTGTTGCAGCGAGTCGACCGATTCGAACTGGTCGAAACGTACGACTTCGCCTACGAGATCAACCAACCGATCGACATCGACCGCCGAACCGAAGACGTAGTCTACATCTTGCGCAAGCGGTAGGGTGAATCAATCAGAGCGTGTCGCGTCCGGCCGGCGTATCAAGAGTGGAATGACTATCAGCCCCAAGCCGACCAAGGCCCCGCAGGCAGCCACCGTCAGCCAAGTGTGATATTGCAGTGCTTGCTCCTCGTAGGCAGTGACTCGATCAATCGCACTACGGTCGAGACCCCTGGCCCGTAGACGATGCCATGCCCGCCATGCCAGGTCCGGAGTAAACCGCTCGACTTGCTCGGCGATCGTCTCTCGATCAATTTCAGGCACCGGCGGCACGGGCCGGTCACGGAACAAGACGCTCGCCCAAGCGACGAACCCTAGAAGGGCAATGCATCCAACCAGCATGACTCGTTGCCGGGCTCCCCAAGGTTTCAGTCCGCCGCCGTTGATCGTTTCAGAGCTACCCGGCTCGGTGGGGACCGGTTCGAGATTGCGCATCGAAAGCATCGTGGGAGCCGTCAGGCGCTGGCCGCAGTCGCAGAGGATCTCTTCGCCGGCCTGGCGCGATTCGACAGGGATCTTCTTACCGCAAGTGCACGGAAGCAAGTACTTGGTTACCACGGAGTTTCTCCTCGGGATAAACCGCCGCCTATAAAATTCGGCATGTTTCACGCGTGCTGAGTATAACCGGCCCAGCGGTGTCTGGGGAGTTCGGCAGGGATCTTTCGTAACAGTCACCCCGCGGCAGAGTGGTGCTAGAGTTGATTCCCGATGATTCCTATCGGCAAGTGGCCACTTAGTTCATTGGCTTTCGACTATAACGTTAGGGCCAAAACAACTGCCATACAAACACCGCAGTTAGCCCAGTATATGCCATCAGCACCCCCCTCGTAGTGGCGGCAAGGACGATTTCGGCCGATTTTGTCGCTGAGGACTGGACTTAGGGGATTTCCTGATTAGAATGGTACGATGGCCACTTGAAGTGCACTGGGGCCACTTGAAGATGGTTTTTGCATCAGTAGGCGTGCGGGGTGAATAAGCTGGCAGCCACCCGACCTCCTGTTGGACCGAGGGGACATTACGGTCCGGCAGCTTGATGCTTCTTTGGCGTGCCGAGCCTTGGGCTGTGTGGTTCTTGATGCCGTTGGGCACGGGATAGCGTTGACGTAGTGGAGGATAGCATTGAGAGTGCGCGCCCTTTTTGGGGAATTGGGCGAACTAGGTTCTTTAGCGAACGCCCGCATCCTTCCCGTAAATGTAATCCCCTGCCAAATGGCAGATCAAAGCCTCACCGCAAGAAATCGGTGGTATGATTTCGTGGCTTTTGAAGCCGTCTCGTGGGTTTTTGGAGAGATAAACGACGACCGATAAGTGGGACGGTCGGAGCCTGCGGGATTTTTTGAATTACCTGAGGAGGAACGATTTGTACGACGCACTGTTGGACAACCCGGAAGACGATGCGCCTTCTACTACCGGTCGAACGATCGAAATGGTCGAGGAGTCGGCCAAAACGATGGAAGAGGACGAACTCCATCGTGGCGTGCGCAATAAGAATGATGATTCGGACGGAGGTTCCGGTTCGGCCGAGGAGTCGGCCTATGAGGTGGACGACAACGACTCCTGGTCGGACGATCCGGTACGCATGTATTTGACGCAGATGGGAGAAATCCCCCTGCTCTCGCGTCCCGAAGAAATCGCCTTGGCCCGAAAGATCGAACTCACCCGTGCCAAGTTTCGATGCAAGGTGCTCGAATGCGACTATGTGATCCAAACGGCATTCAAGGTGCTCACTCGGGTCCATACGGGCGATTTGCCGTTCGACCGAACGGTTCAGGTTTCGGTCACCGATCACCTGGAGAAACACCAGATTCTCGGGCGGATGCCGCATAACTTGCGCACGGTGGGTACTCTGCTGAAACGAAACCAGCACGATTATCGGATCGCCACCAGCAAGTCGCGCCCCAACGCCCAACGCCGAGCTGCCTGGCGTCGCTTGGGTCGTCGACGACGCAGCGCGGTCCAATTGGTCGAGGAACTCGGGTTGAGGACCCAGCGGATCGAACCCATGATCCGCACCTTGGAGGAATTCAGCCGACGGGTCGACGAACTGAAGGCCCGAATCGACGAACACCGCAAGTCGGGTGGATCGGCTTCGCATCGCGACCCTTGGTTGACCGAGTATCGCAATATCCTGCGGGCGACCCAGGAAACGCCCACCAGTCTGCGCAACCGCGTTCGTTACCTCAAGACCATCCATGCCGAGTATCAGCAAGCCAAGCGAGGCCTCTCCGAAGGCAACCTGCGGCTGGTCGTATCGATCGCCAAAAAGTATCGCAACCGGGGCTTGAGCTTCCTGGATCTGATCCAGGAGGGCAACGCCGGGTTGATGCGGGCGGTCGACAAGTTCGAGTATCGACGCGGGTTCAAGTTCTGTACCTACGCCACCTGGTGGATTCGCCAGGCGATCACCCGCGCCGTGGCCGACCAGAGCCGGACCATTCGTATCCCGGTCCACATGGTCGAGACCATGTCGCGCGTGCGGAACATCTCGCGGAAACTATTGCAGAAGCTCGGGCGCGAGCCGACGATCGAAGAGACGGCCCGAGCCAGTGAAACGTGTATCGACGAGACGCGCCGCGTGTTGGCCATGAGCCGATTCCCGATCAGTCTCGATCGGCCGGTCGGAAACAGCGAAGACAGCCACTTCGGCGACTTGCTACCCGACGGCGAGGCCCGAGCCCCGTCGATCGGCGCCAGCCAGGGAATGCTCCGCAACCGCATCACCAAGGTGCTCAAAACGCTCAGCTATCGCGAGCGCGAGATCATCAAGCTGCGTTACGGACTGGGTGACGGATACAGCTATACGCTGGAGGAAGTCGGGCACATCTTCAAAGTCACCCGCGAGCGAATTCGTCAGATCGAGGCCAAGGCGGTCCGCAAGCTCCAGCAGCCCGGCCGAAGTCAAGAGTTGGTCGGCTTCCTCGACTAAGCGACAACAACAACTCCGAACGCCGCTTGCGGCTTGGTGCCGACACCAAGCGGCAAGCGGCGTTTTTTTTGTGGCGGGTGGAAAGGGATAAGGAAAAAGGGGAAAGAAGCAGGAAGGCCATGCAGGACACTGACGGCCTTCATGGGCATTTCCGGTTCTAGGATTCGGTTGGGCGACCGTTGGCAAACCCACGAGTTGCGGCTCAGAAATTATGACCGCAGGTCCATTTCCAGGTCCACAGCGTGGAAGACTCCGGATCGTAGAGCCAATACCGACCCGTCGCGTGGGTAGGGTGGTATTGGTGTTCCCAGCGGGTACATTCTGCCTTGGGCCCGGCTTCGTGTGGCCGCCACCAGTCCGGTGTGCGCCATGGCTGCTGCCAGTCCTCAGGGATGGCTGGGGTGGCTGAAGTTGTCTTGCACACGGGCGCGAAGCCGCCCAGACGCTCGAACTTTTTCGAGCACCGAGCCAGCAGCGCTTCATAGGACGGTCGCCCAATGGACGTCCTGGTGAAATGGTAGTTGTTGTTCCTTTGGACCTGAGATTTCAAATCGATGTGTGAGGCGCCCTTGGGGTCGAAGTTGGAGCGGAAGCCTGGTCCAACTGCACGTCGAAACTCCCAGTAAGTCAGGTCTCGGTACACGCAGGGGCCGAAGATCGGGGGCATCTCGGCCACGGTTTTGACGATCAGGCCGACGATCGCCAGGACCGCCCCAAGGAGGAAAACCGACGAGAAGACGGTAACGCCTAGGGGCGCCTTTCTGGGCGCATCGCCACGGAATCGTCGATGTACGGCCCATCCTAACACTGCGGCTCCCACGACTACGCTGCTAAGGATGGCCAGAGTGAGCACGATAATCTCGTTAAGGTTGAAGCACCTGAATGTAAAGCACTGCCACAAAACCACACCGATCGCCGCGAAGGCGACCACTTCCGCCAAGGTGCTCAGACGGCCTGTAAGCCATGACCGGAGCGACCCTTGGTCGGCTGTCGAAGCATCGGACGAACGGGAAAAGTTCATGTCACCTGCTCCTCACAAGGAAACGCCACACTCGATACGAGACCCGCTGGAAACCTCCGAGCGGTCCTGGGATTGTACGCCATGGGCGCCGTTCGGTACAATAACACGCTCGAATCCCTGATCTTGGCCAACGACTGCCGATTTTGCTCAGCCCGGCTCGTATTGGCGTGGCAAGGCAAATGACAAAACACTCCAAGGATCACGAGCGATGAGTGCACGATCGGCGTCAGTTGCTTTGAAGGTTTTTCTGAGGATGATCGGCTGGTTTGGCCTGATTATCCTTTGGGAAATGCTTACGACCCCTGCCGTGAGCCACTCGAATTCTTGGCGCGGCCTTCCGATTTCCGTGGCGCTGCTGATCTTCGGCGCCTACCGAACCGCGAAACACGACGGACGTGACAACTGGTTTTTCCTCTGGGGAGTTGTGGCTTCGCTGCTCTTTCTGCCCAGGTTCTTTGGCATGGATCGCTTCCACCTATGGCTTCAGTACCAAGCTCCCCCGACCGATGTGATTGTCATTTGCTGGATCGGCGTCGCGCTGGTGCTGGGCGTCCTCTGCTGGTCGGCCGCGCAACTGCAACGTTCGTTCGTACGGCATGCAGGTCGCGACGGAACGAACCGGCCGGAAGCTGAACCGCACGCTCCCGCCGCCGAGCCGGACGCGTCGCTGGCCGGAAGGCTGCGAATTGCCCACCTCCTTGTGTTAACCACCTGCACGGCCGCCTACCTGGGACTTCAGCAAGAGTTCGAAGCAGCCCGCGAGTTGTCTTTTCCGGAAGGCACTCGGAGTTCAGCAGTTCGCATGACCCATGAGGCGATGGGCGTTGGTGCGGCTTTGACCGGTCTACTCTTGTTCGTGGTCCGACGGATGCGACGCACCGCCTTTCCGAAGCATCCCGGAGAATTCCTGATCCTGGCGTTGGGTGTCGCGGTTCTTGCTAACTTGGCGTTTCAGATGGCAGCAATCCTGTCTCTTTCTGAGGGAGCAACCTACACGTCGTCCAACTGGAGGCGGGTGTTCCTCACTACAGGCCAGTTGATAAGCGGGATCATTCTGCTGCTGGCGGCAAGCCGTACGCGCTACTGGCGATGGCGGGTCGTGCTTTTCTGGTTGGCCGCAGTCAATGCCCTATACTGCCTTGCCATGAGTCTGGAGTTCTTCGCCCTGCTTGACTTCTTGTCGATCCTGAGCGTTCTCGGGAGCTTGTTATTGTTGTGCGTGTTTCTAATGGACTTGGTGCAGCGCGTCCCTTACCCGTGGACGCATTGGTTCGGCGTGGCCACTAAATTGTGGTTTGCGTTGGCGTGGATTGGCAGGTTTAATTGACGTTCGTCAAAGACAGCAACTGTGTAGGAGGTCTACATCTAACTTTCAGCCTGGCTGCGGCGCGTCCGAATAGATCCTTTTCTTGTCCATACTCGCGTGGCGCTGGGGATTCGCTATAATGACAGGCGTGTTGCTAGCCAGCTTTTGACCGCAGGACTCTCCCGCCAGACAACCGCACTGCGGGGATCAATAGATGGCGCCAAGCTCGGAGTTGTAGGCCATGCTCATCACGCCTGAGAAAAACCGCAAGAACCGACGTCTTGCTCTTGCCCTTGCAGGCCTCTTCACTGTCGTTCCGGGTATCATCGGCTACTTTCATCCCCTGTTTCTCCCGTTTGTTCTACTGGGCGTGTTCGTCTATTGGCTCGTGAGACGGCGGTGTGTGCGGCGAATGGACGTGATGAACAGGCCGTTTGCCCCTGCCTGGGAGGTGATGCTTCAAACACATGTCGCTTACTACAATGCGCTGAATGATTCCGACCAGCAGAGGTTTCGTCAACTTGTCAAGGTCTTCCTCGATGAAGTGCGGATCACGGGGATACGCACGGAAGTGGACGATCTCTGCCGAGTGCTGGTCGCCGCCAGCGCAATCATCCCCATCTTCGGTTTTCCCGATTGGGAGTATGCCCGGCTGGGTGAAGTGTTGATTTACCCATCCGCGTTCGGACGCAACTACCGCACCGACGAGGAAGCCGATACGTTAGGCATGGTCGGCTTGGGACACCTCAGCGGCACGATGGTTCTTTCCAAACCGGACTTGATTGCCGGTTTTACCAATCCCAGAGACAAGCGGAATGTTGGAATCCATGAGTTTGCCCATCTGGTGGACAAGGCCGACGGGGCCGTAGATGGCATCCCCGCCGGAATCCCTCCGGAGATCGTTCGTCCCTGGATCGAGTGGATGGGCAGAGAATTGACGCAACCTTCGAGAAGGCGGTCCCACATCCATGAGTACGCCTACACGAACGAAGCAGAGTATCTCGCCGTTCTAACCGAATACCTCTTTGAAGCCCCGGAGATTCTTCAGCGAAAGAACCCTCAGATGTATCAAATGCTTCAGGGGATGTTTCACCAGAACACCAAAACTCTCCTTGCAGGAGCCGTTCTTCGGCGGCGGAGAGCAGGTCGCAACGCTCCGTGTCCCTGTGGCAGCGGCAAGAAGTACAAGAAGTGTTGCCGTCTTCAGACGCAACAAGGCACTCTCTGAGTTCCGTCATTTAGCCGCCGGCACGGCGATGAAACGTTTAGCCGTCGCCGGCACGGCGATGAAACGTTTA
>CAYYOX010000130.1:0-9940 GCA_964473065.1 uncultured Planctomycetaceae bacterium
TAGTCGAACAGGGCTCCGTGCAACGGGGCGAGACGGCGCACCTGTTCTGTCCCTCGGGATTCCTGGACGGATCGTGGTGGCATCGCACCTACTGGGTCTACGGCCGGAGTTTTGCCGGCGGTCACGGCGGCTACTACCAGGCCGGCAAATTTGCCCCAGCCGGGCGGATCATGGTCTTCGACGATGAGTCGGTCTACGGGTTCGGCCGCAAGCCGCCGTTCTACAAGTGGACCACGCCGCTGGAGTATCACCTGTTTTCCGCCAGCAAGCAGCCGCCCGAGTTACCCTCTTCGCTGGCTGCCCGCCGCCGCGGCCAGAGTTCCATAATCCGGTTTGACAACAGTGAGAGCCTCAACCCGACGGGCACGCCGCTGGCCGTCGAGGCCGTGGTGAAGGCCAATCGCCCCAACGGCGTGATTGTGGCCCGAGGCGGCAGTGCCCATGGCTATGCCCTCCTGCTTCGCGGCGGTCGGCCCCGGTTTGCCGTTCGCATCGGCGATGAGCTGTTTTCGGTGGCTGCAAAGCGGAAGGTCGTCGGCAAGTGGGTGCATTTGACCGGCGTGCTTAACGAGGAAAACGAACTTCAGATCTATGTTGACGGCCAGCTCTCCGGCACGGCGAAAGCCAAGGGGCTGATCGAATCCGATCCCGCCGAGGATATGCAGATCGGCGGCGACGTCGGGAGTACAGTGGGCGATTACAACAGTCCGTTGAGCTTCGCTGGGACCGTCGACGAAGTGCGGATCTACCATGGCACGCTCACGCCCGCCGAGATCGCCCGGCACGCCGCCGAATCGGGCTCGAACGACGCCCAGAGTGCGAAGCTTGTCCTGGCATGTTCGTTCGAGCAGGGTAAGGCAACGGATGCCTCAGGCAACGAGAACCATGGCCATGTGGAAATTGTCCAACCGGTCCAAGGGAAGTACGGGGGCGCGATGAAGTTTACGCCCAGGAAACGGGGGGCCGGCGGATACTTCGTCGAGCACGATTGGACCGTGGACGTGCCGATCCTGGTTCGGGCCATGGTGTTGGCCGACAAAACTCTGTTCATCGCCGGGCCACCCGACGTGGTCGACGAGGAAAAGGCCTACCAGACCATTGGCGATCCCGAGACCCAAGCGAAGCTGGCCGAGCAAAGCGCCTCGCTGGAAGGCAAGTTGGGTGCGGTCCTGATGGCCGTCTCAGCCACCGATGGCAGCATGTTGGCCCGATATGACCTCGAATCCATTCCGCAATGGGACGGCATGATCGCCGCCGGCGGACGCTTGTACTTTACGACCGTCGACGGCCAACTCGTCTGCTTTGCTCATCGGTAGAGCAGAACATGAGCCTGGCTTGATCACACCGGCTGCTCGTTTCCGGTTCGAGCGAGCGTGTCCGGAATAAGCACTTGTAAAGGAATTACTTCCCGATTTCGGAGTTCAGCCGTTTAGCCGTCGCCGGCACGGCGATGAGATTGGAAGTCTAGCCCTCACCGCCGTGCCGGCGGCGGCTAAACAAATTCCGGAAGTAATTCCTTTACAAGTTCTAAGGCGGAAATTCTCGTGCCAAAGCCCCCGGACTGCGCGACGGGGGATCCCGCCGATGCAGTCGGCGCGCTTTTCGACAACACCATTTGCCCCAAAGCTATCGAGACGTTGTTGCTGTCCACTTTTCGTGGGGAAGACCAGTTACTCGTCACAGCCCAAAGTGTAGTGCTCGTAAACCTCTACGGGCGACAACGCTCGGGCGTAGACGGCCGGTTCGTCGATTTGGCCGGTGAAGAACTCGCCGTGGCCGGCGGAGCAGCCGATTAGCAGGGGGTTGGTGTTGGAAGATAACGAGGTAGAGCCGATTTCGACCGCGCTCTCCTCGAGCCCGTCGACGTAGATTCGTACGAACTGTCCATCGTAAACGCCGACGATGTGGTGCCAGCGCCCGTCGTCCAGATCGGTAATGCCGTTGTCGGAGTTGGCCCAGGTGTGCTGGGGCGTATAGATCCAGAACCGGGCCTTGTGATGGGTGGCCGCGCCGAAGTTGGCGTACCAGCCGCCGCCCAACGCCAGGACGGCTTCCTTGCGCAGAACATCTGCCGCTTGGGTCAGACCACGCGGCGAACCGGTCCAGCGGATCCACGCTTCGACGGTGATCTGCTTCAGTCCGTTGATTTGCGAAACCTGGCCGAGATTGATATAGCCCGACCGGCCGTCGAGTTCGATGCACTTGTTGTTTGGCAAGGTTGAGATGCCCGGCTGTCCGAGTTTGACGCCGCCGTGACACGTGCCCTCGTGGCCGTTGCCCGAAGCGTCTTTGATCGTCGTGCCGTCCGGCTCGTCCAGCGGCCAGTAGCCCAAGGGGTTGTCGCTTTGCACCACCTGGCGGTAGGATTTCCGCGTCCAGGTCCGGCTGTGTGGATTCTTGTGATGCGACGCAATTTGCGAGTCGCTCAGCGGCACGTTCCAAATGGTCAACTCGTCGATGCAGCCATGGTAACGATTCTCTGGGGGGCCGTCTTCCCAGTTGCCGATCCCCAGCGGCTCGCGGATGCCGCGTTGTAGGGTGCCGTCGTACGGGGCCGAACCGACTCTCTTGCCGTCGAGGAAGACGGAAAGCCGCTTGTTCTTAGCGTCGGCCACAGCGGCGAGGTGTTGCCATTGCCCGTTTGCAACAGCCCCGCCCTCGGCGATACATTCCTTGCGATTGCTCTGGGTATGGAAAAGACTGACTTTGCCGCCGTGGATGGCGAAATGGTAACTCATGGTCCAGCTCCAGCAAGTGACAAGCCGCTGCCAGACGGATTTGGCTTTCTCCGGCTTGACCCATGCCTCGATCGTATAGCTTGGCCCAAGCTGCACATCGGCGGACGATCGCGCCAGCAAGTACGTTTCGCCGAGCCGAACCGCACGGCCAACTTTGCCCGGCACAAACTGCGGCGGCTCACCGACCGGCCGAAGGTTATCGCCGGCCGAGCCGGAATCGCACATATACATCCACCCGCTGTCGCCGTAGTTGTCGTCGAGGTTCCAATAGGAGACGAGACCTTGTGGGCGGGATGGAGGTTCACCGAGTGCGACCGTCGGCAACAGAACGACGGACAGGGCAATCGGCAACCAACAGTTCGATCGCCGGCGAGAATAGATGCTTATGGTTTTCATGGCAGTGGAATCCTCATTGCGGCGCCCAATGCACCGTTAGAAACGCCAACCCGTCGGCCAGCGCTCGTCCGTCTTTCGTCTTCAACCCCTTCAACTCGATCCGATACAGTCGCGGGGTCACGTGCGGGTCGGTTCGCAGGAGAATCGTTCGCCCGTCGTCGGCGAGTTTCACTTCGTGGACAGCGACATCCTCGTGGGCAATCTCCGGCGAAGCGTACGTGCCCTGGTTTTCGTGCCACCAGCGGTGGACCTTGCGGCAAATGTCCGGCGTGACCGACATCGGGTCGACCGGCTCGGTCATCTCGAGCGCGAAACCGTCCTTTATCACCCGTGCCCGGCTCACGGCCAAGGGCGGGCGGCCTTCGTAGGTGATTTTGTAGATCCCGCCCCGGGCGCGCCCGCCATACCAGCCGGCGTCGCTCATGAACGCAACCCAAAGGGCCCCGTCCGGCCCGAAGACAATCTCCGTGGGCCCGGCTTCGGTACCGGTGAAGAAACGGTAACAGGCCCCTTGCCGTTTTCCGGCGATCGGGTAATCGGTCCAGCGGATCACCTGGTTCGTGTTGTAATCGGCCGAAAACCCTTGGCCCTGAAACGGTCCGAACGGCGTCCGCGATTCGGCAAGGTCCATCCCGTTCAGCGAATTGCACCACGGATACGGCACGCGCACCACCGGCTTCTGCACCTTGCTCAGATCGTTCTCCATGAACCCGTAATGGGCTCCCTCGGTCACTTCATGGATACCGCACGTATAGTTGTAATGTCCCTGGTTGATGTTGAAGTACATGCGTCCCTCGCGGTTTTCCGTCCAGCCGAATTGGAACCGCGTGCCCGTGCCGACCTTCAGCGTCCGACCGTCGGGCGTGATCTTCAGCACGTCGCCGCGATGGTATACGCCGGGTGGGTTGCCTCCGGCGCGATAGATATATGCCGTGCTGTTGCTGCCGTAGAGGTTGCCTTCGCGGTCGCGAGTAATGCCGTGGAACCAGTCGTTGGAGTGGGATGCGTAGTCCCAAAGTGTGCTCAAGACCTTGTACTCGTCGATCACCTCATCGCCGTTGAGATCACGCAGGCGATACAAAGCCGCCGGCGAGGTGGCATAAAGTTCGCCGTCGTACACACGCAGGTTGTTCACCTGCTGAAACAACCCGCCGCAGTAGCGATAACGGTCGGGCAGCCCGTCGCCATCCGTGTCGTCGACCCAGCGGATCTCGCCGTCGTAGCCGCCGGCTAGCAGTTTGCCTTTCCAGAAGTAGAGTCCGCAGACCAGGAAATCGTCGGGCAACGGCAACCGCTCGACTTTGAACCCCGGCGGGACCGACAACCGCTTCGACCGCGGAAGTTCATCGACGGTGATCGGTTCGGTGATGTAGGTCGGGTCGCCGAGGTCGTTCATCTCGACGTGCTCCGGCGGCTTCGCCCAGAGCTTTGGCCCACCGGCGACGATCGTCTTTCCGGCCGGGGCTTCGCCCATCTGCCAGACCATGCGAATCGGCTCGCCCGTGTTGGGAACCAGCACCGCCGCGCGGTCTTTGCCGGGCGTGGTAACCGGATCGAACCGCTTCTTGGGATCCATTGGCAAATCGTCGCTAAACGGCTGTTCGACCGGATACGTGATCGACTCGGGCGGGGCGATCCACTTCGCTGCCGCGTCGCCGGAAACCCGCAGTACCCAGGTCCCGCCAGTCAGCATCGGCACGGCCGAAAGGGTCGCCCCCGTCGCCGCGCGGGCCGAATCGCCCAACTCGATCCCGCCGAACGGTTGCTGCACGACGACGTCATACTCCTTGGGTACGCCCGAGATCTCGATCGTCCGCATGATACCCGGCTCGGCGTCCTGGGGATTCGGCTGCTGGGGATTCGGCTGGATCGTTTCGATCAGATGCACCCACGCTTGCGGTTCGTAGGTACCGGTTCGCGGCCCGGGCGCGCGCAGCCGGTACTCGAGCTTGACCGCGCGGCCGATCTGCGTGACCTGATCGAGGAATCCGAAGCGATCCCGCCAAAGTGCCGGCCCGACCCAGCGCCCGGTCGCTTTCTCGCGATAGAGAATCGGCGGGCTCTTGTCGCTGCTGACCCACGACTTGGTTCCGATGGGCGCCCACCAGTGCTGTGCCCCATGGCGGCCACCCGCGCCGGTCTCTTCGACGAAGCCGCTGTTCCACATCGCACGCCATGCCATGCGGTCGTAATCGAAAATGATCGTCCGGCGGTTGCGAAACCCGATCGCCACACCGCGAATCGTTTTGGCAAATCCTTCGACCCGTCCGTGTACGACCTGCGGGCGTCGACCGTCGACGGAAACTGCGGTCGCTGAACTGCCGAAGAACTTCTGCATCTCCTTCGCGGAAGTGCGACGCAGAAACTGCCAGATCACCTCCTTCTGCACCAACAGGTCTTCGCCGGCGATGTCGCGGGCCGGCAGATTGTGTGCGGGCATCGTCGTGCCGGGTAATACGCGTGCGGGATTCAGCAGCCAGCGATAATACCAATCGCGGTCGACTCGCCGGGAAATCATCGTCATGTCGGGTGCGAGCGATTCGCCACCCGAACGCGTCTTGCCAATGAAGTGGCAGTTGAGGCAACTGAACCCGGCGCCGCTTAGGAGTTGCCCGGCGGTCGGGCCAATCTCCACCGGCAAGCTCCGCGGCCGCGGCGTGCTAAGATGCGGCATCGCATCGGCGCGGGCAAGCCGATCGGCAATTGCCGTGCGCTCGCCGTCGGTCAGTCCGAACGACGGCATGCGGATCGTTAGCCATGGCCGGGCGCTGGGCGCCTCGCCGGCAAGGACCTTCAACATCCAGTCCCGCTTCAATCGCGCCCCCACGCCGCTAATGTCGGGCGCGGTCATGGCATCGGCGTTGGCCGTCTTTTCTTGCCCGGCAAATCGCAATCTCGCCTTGGATAACTGCACGCCGCCGGCGCCGTTGCGCGCGTGGCATTGGAAACATGCGAACTGCTCGTTGATCGTCCGCTCGGCCAACTCACCGCCGGCGGGCGGTGACGGTTCTTTCGGTCGCCGGGCGAGAAACTCGGCCACCGCTACCCGGTCGCCCAACTCGATTCGAAAAAGTGGTGCGCCGCTCGCCGCACGCTCCGATCGCATGCACCCGCCCCCCAAATCGCTCCCGGGTCCCAACTTGCCGACCGGTTCGGCACGTTCCACCCCGGGTATGTCGTGACAACCGGCACATCGGTGTTGTTCAATGAGTTGCTTCCCTCGCGCGACAAGTGCCGGATCGCTGGGGGTCTGCTCACCTGGTTTGTCGCTCTTCTTGGGTTCTTCGCTGTTGTTGAATGTCGAGAGATAAGCGGCCAAGCGGTTGGCGTCGCCGCGGGTGAGTTTGAAGTCGGGCATGCCGCCTTCGGGATGCCACACGAGCGGCTCGGCAAGAAACGCCCGGATCACCGCTTCCGGCCACTTCGCGCCCACGTCGGCCAGCGTCGGCGCAAGGGCCGGGTCGATGTCGTCGGGGGCTTCGGGCGAGTGGCACGCCGCGCAGCCCAGTTCGTGGAACCGCTTCCGCCCCTTGTCGACTTCCCTCTTGCGATCGGCCGCGTTCTCGATCGGGACGATCTCGTTGGTCGGCTTCAAGCTCTTCAAATACGCGACCATCGCGGGGACCGCCGCCTTGATCTCCTCGGGTTTGCCGCCCATGGCCGGCATCGGCGTGCCGGGACGCTGGGACTGCGGATCGCTCAGCCAGCGGGTAAGGTAACGGCGGTCGGCTTGCGACGAGAGCCCCAGCGGAGGGCCGGGCCGTCGTCCGGCTGGTGCGCCGGCGATCTGGTGACATTGGGCACACCCGAGCCGATCGACCTTCGCGCGGCCCGGGGCGTGCAGCAGCGCCATCGCCACTTCCGCTTCGTCGGCCGCGTCGTGCATCAGGTAGCGAGGGTTGATGATCTCCGGGGCAAAATGGTTGCTTTCCCAAATGAGATTCACAGCCGGCGCATCGCTTGGCTCACTCGACGGTCCTCCGCCGCGCGTCGCATACGCCATGCGGATCGGATGGTAGCCATAGTCGAGCGTGATCGACTCCGCGTTGTGGGGATTCTGCGAGTTGAAGACTTCTTCGTTGCCGATCCAGATACGCGCCGCGCCGTTGGTCTGGCTCCCGAAGCGGTACTCGCCCTCGCGATCGACAAACACCTGGCCTTGCCATGAGGCCGAAAATGGGCCCAGTGCGAGCCGGTCATCGGGCATACCGCCGTCGAAAGAAAACGCCACGCCGGGATCGATTCGCGCGACGACAGGCGGCTTTCCGCTGCCTTCGAAGTACCGCCCAATCAGCCCACGAGCGAGCCCCGACTTCGCCGTCGCTTGAAGCTGATACCAATCCATAAACGCTGCGTTGGCAGGGCCGGGACCGACTCGGCCGTCGAACGCCGCGATGCCGAAACGTAGCGACGTCGTCTTGCCGATGTCGACCACCAGCGGCTTACTGCTCAATCCGAGCGTGGCCGAGAGATAGGCAAGCGACTCGTCGTCGGCCTTCGTACACCAGGTCTTCGTACACCAGGGGTTCGGATGCCCGGGATTGCTCGGGGCGTCGAACATCGCGACGGTGATCGGCCTGCCGTCGACTTCGGCTGCCACGGCACACCACGGCGACTTTATTCCGTTGGTGTGAGCAACGCCCGAGCCGCCGGCGATCAGCGTCGCACCAAGCCCATGGTATGCGGCGCCTTCGAGTTTCACCGGCCCGATGGCATCTTCGCCGGCGGTGACGTTCGATTGCCAGACGAGCATCTGCGGCTTGCCGGGCATGGGCGCCGGCACGGTCAGCACGCGGTTTTCCTCGAGGATATAATCACCCAGCGAAGTTTCCCAAACGAGCATCTCCTCGATGACTGCACGTTCGACTGGGCCGTTGCTGTCGATCCGCAGAGTGAAGTTCTCATGGGTCTGTCGCCCAAACTCTTCACCTTCTCCCCAGAAGTCGTCGCCGTCGACCTTGCAGGCAAACATCAGCCCAGGGTGGTGTTCGTGATCGGCCGGGGTGTCTCGCAGAAACTGCACGCCGCCGGGCGAGGTCATCTGGGCCACATACGGTTTGGCCACGCCGCCATAGCGATAACGCATCACCACGCGATCACCTTGGCGGACGATCACCTCTTCGTCGGTTCGCAGCATAGAAAGTGTCTTGCCTTCGACCGTCTCCAAAACGGCCGGTTCCCCGTGGCGACCGTTCGTCGATGATTGCCCGAAGGTTTCCGTGACCACGGCGCTGGCAACGATCGCCAGAAGAACCGAAGCGAACCGGCGAGAATTGGAAGCAATGCGTAAGACTAGCGGCATGGTCAGATTTCTCGGGCGGAGCGAAGCGAGGGAACGTAGGCACGGTCAGTATGGTTGGTGTTCGATTATCTCCCGCTGAAGATGCGTCACTGAAGGCTGGTGAAGATTCACCGTCCAGAGAGAATCAAACCCGACTTTCATTGTAGCCGACACGCCGGGCAGGTGCAAGAAACGGCCGCTTTGCCGCAGGAGAACTGCAAAGTCGGTTTTGTGGAGTGGAAAATGGGGACTGGCTCCGAGCATCAGTAGATGCTAAACCCGCCGGAAATCTCCCCGGCTCGGCGCCTGTCCCCTTTTTCCACGGCGCACCAAGCCTTTCGTCTATACGTACTCCCAATCCTTGAGCCATTGATAGTCGTGCGGCAGGTTGGTCCAGGCGCGCTGCATGGCCCGGTCCAGCTCGGCTTTTTCGTCCACGTCCAGTTCCCGGCGTTCCTTGACGGCCATGGCAACGTTGTCGACCTGCCCGACAGTGATCAGGCCGGGAATAGGTGCGGTGATCGCCGGATTGCAAAGGATGTAGCGGATGGCTAGCCGGGCGAGCCTGTTGTCCTGCTGGGCATGCGGATTGCCGGGAGTGCTGTCGCCCTGGAAGAGTGAGTTGTTCGCAAAGGGCTTGATCCCGAACCAGCCCACGTTGTGTTTCTGCATCGTGGCCCATAGACCGCTCTCGTCGCTGACGATCTTGGTCTTGGCCGTATAGGGCGTCAAGACGACGTCCATCTGATCGGGATACTTGTCAATGAGCTTCTTGATGTGCAGCCGGTCGTGCGAGGAGATCCCGGTGAATCGTGCCCGGCCGGTCTTCTTGGCCCAGTCCAGGGCGGCCATGGCCTCCTCGATCTCTGCCTCGGTGTGCTCGCCGCTGGTGTTCAGTAAGCTGAGTCGCCAGACGTCGACGTACTCGAGTCCGGCCTGTTTCATTCCGTCATCCAACGCTGCCTGAATTGTCTTCAGGGTGCGATGTTCCTTGGACCAGGATTCTCTGGTATACCAGGAGTAGCCGATGTACATTTTGTCGCGTCGGCCCTTGAGCGCGCTAGTGTAGGCGATGATTTCCGGTCCGGTGCAGGCGTCAACATAATTGATGCCGCGATCGATACATCGACTGAGCACCTCACGACGATTCTTGGCGAAGTCGGGGTCGTCCAGTTTGGCATCGGAGATGTTCCCCCGGAAACTCACGCCGGGCACGATCGTGTCCATCCGTTTCCAGTGTCCGCCCAGGCAAACGGACGAGACCATCAGCCCGGTCCTGCCGCAGAGGCGATACTCCATGTCGGGATTGTAGTTGACGATCTTGTCGGTGTCGGCCTTGTCCGGGTTGCCGGCTGCGACCGTGTAGGTGGCGGTAAGCCCGGCCGCGGCCGCTGCGGCGACAGTATCGCGGACGAACTTCCGTCGCGTGATTCCTTGGTCACTCATGATCGAGCCCTCCTGCGGGAGTTTGAATTGCGGTGGTTGAAGAGTCATCGAAACGACTGCACGGACTACTGACCCCTTC
>CAYYOX010000130.1:10040-12936 GCA_964473065.1 uncultured Planctomycetaceae bacterium
TTGCCATATCACCCACCTTTTTCATCCGCACCACTTGTGACCCCGATGTTCGAGGTTTAAGATCGTACTGCTTTGATGAATTGTCGATGGTCTTGAACTTGTTGTACGAACGCTAGAAAAGGGGATGCAGAAGTGAGATGGAATCGGACCAAAATGCGAGTGACCGCTGCCGTCTTCCTGCTGCTTGGCTTGATCGTGATGGCCGATGAATCTCGCTCAGCAGGCGCCGACGAGAGTGGTACTGTTGTCGGTGTTGTCAAGTTTGATGGTCCCAGACCCGAACGCAAGCCGATGCGGCTGGAGGAAAAGGGTGGAAAACTGGGTGAGTGCTGCAAACTTCACAAGGACACGCTCCTGACCGAGAATCTGATCGTCGGCGAAAAGGGCGAGGTTGCCAACGTATTTGTCTATGTGAAGCGAGGCTTACCGAAGAAGAGTTATCCGGCGCCCAAGGAACCGGCTGTTCTGGATCAGCAGAAGTGCATGTTTCGGCCTCGAGTTCAAGGGGTTCAAGTCGGGCAGGAATTCCTGATGCGCAACAGCGATCCGTTGATACATAACGTCCGCTCATTCGCCCAACGCAATAGGGCTTTCAACATCGCCCAGCCGGCCAAAAGCCCGGATCGGAAGAAGGTCTTCAAGCAGCAGGAGAGAGCGATCAAGATCAAGTGCGATTTTCACCCTTGGATGAAGGCCTATATCTTTGTAATGGACCATCCTTACTTCGCGGTGACCAACGAGAAAGGCCAGTTCAAGATCGAAGGACTGCCGGCGGGCGAGTATACGCTGGCGGCCTGGCACGAAGAATTCGGCGAGAAAAAAGCGAAGATTGCCGTCGGTGCGACCGGTTCTACCGAGGTTGACTTCTCGTTCGAAGACAAGGCTCAATGAAGTTGGCGAGTGCGAACGGGTCGTTCGGGGACCGATGCCCGGATAGTGTGCGTAAACAATCGTAGAAAACGAGGGGAGGAACCGTGATGACGAGAACACTTTCGGTTGCCGCAATGGCTTTGGTGCTTTGTGTGTCCATGGCCCACGCATACGCGGGAACGATCAGCGGTAAGGTAACCGACGACGCCGGCAAGGCCATGGAAGGCGTAATGGTCTCGGCCTTTGACGAGGATCGCCAGCAAAGCACTTCGGTATTCAGCCAAGCCGACGGTTCGTTCACGATCGACGGGCTGCGGGATGCGACTTTCAATCTGCGCGCGAGGTTGATGGGGCAACTCGACGAGTGGCAGGAAGACATCGACGGCAGCGCGACCGGCCTATCATTCACCATGAAGGCCGCCACCGGCGAAGACCTCGAGAGGCAGCGCCCGGGCGACAGCGCATTCGGCATGCTCAAGTGGGACAACGACAAAGACAAACAGAACTACAAGATGATGTGCAGCTATTGCCATCAGACCGGAACCGTCGGTTTCCGAACCCCGGAAGAACCGGTGGACTGGGACACGATGATCACGCGCATGGACGGTTTCGGCGGTCTGTACAAGCACACCCAGGAGACGATCGCCAAGCGCCTCCTCGATACCTACTCGGATGAGGCGGTCAGGAAGTGGCCGCCGTTCGTGCCGCCGCCGGCACCCAAGGGCGCCGCGACCAAGGCAAAGATCACCGAATGGGACATGGGCAAGCAGCACGAAGTCATGATACACGACATCGAGCTGGGGCCCGACGGTCTGGTCTACGCGGTCGACATGGGCGTTAACGCCGTCGTGACGCTGGACCCGGCCACCGGCGAGCGCAAGATCTACCCTTTCCCGGAAAGGTACAGAGGCCCACACTCGATCGAGCTCGGCGGCGACGGCAATATGTGGTGCACGCTTTGTATTTCCGGCGAGATGGCCAAGTTCGACCTGAAGACCAAGCAGTTCACCATCACCTCGAGTGCTCCGTCCCCGCACCCGCGCGGCGCCTATCCCCATACGCTGCGTATCAACCCTGAGGACCCGGAAGGACTTATCTGGTATACCGACGCCGGTTTGAACTCTTGTTTCTCACTGCACCCGGAAACCCTCAAGGTGAAGGAATACCGTCTGTTGAGGGAGGATCAAGCGGTGGGCGCCGGGCTGGGCGAATCGCGCGGCATCACGCCCTACGGCATCGACTACTCGCCGGTCGACGGGTCGATTTGGTACTCCAAGCTCAACGGCAACCGCATCGGTCGGATCGACCCGAAGGCCGAGGACGGCGACATCAAGGAATGGAACCCACCCTTCCGCGGGCCACGCCGTCATCACGTGGCGCCGGACGGCATCGTATGGGTGCCCGGGTTCGGCTCAGGCGTATTCGGCAGCTTCGACCCCAAGACCGAAGAGTGGAAAGTCTACGATCTCCCGGACGCCGAGAACCGGATTCCGTATGCGTTGAACGTCGATCCGAAGGGCAACGTCTGGATCTGCGGCACGGGCAACGACACACTCTACCGCTTCGACCCGAAAACCGAAGACCTAGTCGAGTTCCGCATGCCCACGCGCGTGACCTACACACGAGAGATCGAATTCGACGCCGAAGGCAACGTATGGACCTGCAACTCGAACGCCCCAGCCCGCCACACCGAACGCGGATACGGATCCATAATCAAACTAGAAATCCTCGCCAACTAATTGAGAGTGTCCGACAATCGCACGAGGTGGAAATCCCGGAGTCAAAGCCCCCGGACTGCGTCCGGGGGATCCCGCCACGTGGGTCGACCGCATAACGAAGCGGTTCGCTTCGGAATCCCTCTTCCGCCTCCAAGGTCGCCCACAGAAGAAACCACAGAACAACGGTTCCTGACACCTTTTCTCGCCCCTTTTCTCCGCCCTGATACCTTTTCTCCGCCCAAATCCATTGTCAGGTTGGACACGTCCTCACCGGGCCTTGTCGTAAGCTGGGGCGGAAGGCGTAAGGT
>CAYYOX010000131.1:0-545 GCA_964473065.1 uncultured Planctomycetaceae bacterium
GCGAGCCAAGGAGAATCACAAGATCGAGCTCCTTTGGAACCGCACCCTGGCCGAAGTATTGGGCAACGACACCGACGGCGTGACCGGCGTCCGTCTGGCAAGCAGCGCCGGCGAAACTGATTTGGAAAAAGAAGCCACCGGCCTCTTCCTGGCCATCGGCCACACGCCCAACACGGCCTTCCTCAAGGGCAAGATCGAGATGACCGACAAGAAGTATCTCCGCTGGACCACCCCCGGCCGAACCAACACCAGCATCGAAGGCGTGTTCGCCGCCGGCGACGTAGCCGACGACTACTATCGCCAAGCAGTCACCGCCGCCGGAACCGGCTGCATGGCCGCGCTGGATGCCGAACGCTGGCTGGCCAGTCAAGGGAAATAGTCACCGAAAAACCGTTTAGCCGTCGCCGGCACGTCGATGCGTCAAAGAGGAATATCGAATATCGAACAAGGAATGTCGAATGACGAAGGTGTACTTGCTTCCTCGTGAAATAGCGTCGGCAACTTCCACCATCTTTACCGTAGATACTGCCTTCTTCCTTCGACAT
>CAYYOX010000131.1:555-10762 GCA_964473065.1 uncultured Planctomycetaceae bacterium
CTACACCCGCACCCCTACATCCCATGTCATAACGACTCACCAAAGTCGAAGCCGATCGTCAAGCTATCCTGTCCGCCAAGGAAAAAGGCATCCCGGCCACGGTCGGAACCTACCTCCGGCTTTCCGGGCCCGGCTGGTTGCAAAGTGCGTTAACCTTAGGCGGCGGATCGTTGGCCAGTAGTCTATTCTTGGGCGTTCTGGCCGGGTTCGGCCTGCTCTGGTTGCAGCCGGTCGCCATGATCCTGGGCATCATCATGCTCAGCGCGATCGGCTACGTGGCCATGAGCACCACCGAACGGCCTTTCCAGGCGATCAATCGGCACGTGAACCCGGTGCTCGGCTGGGGCTGGGCTTTGGCGTCGCTGGCGGCCAACATGGTTTGGGCCCTGCCGCAATACTCGCTGGCCAGCGGCGTGCTGCAGCAAAATCTGTTGCCGAAATATCTCGGGCCTGGGAGCAGTTTGGGTGGTGCCGTAGGAAACTGGTTCTTTTCGCTTTTCCCGGGCTTTTTAGGACCGGAAACCGACGTGGCCGACTTCGGCGGAAAGATCGTCATCTCGGCCGGGATCCTCGCGATCACACTGGCAATCACTTGGGCCTACGACAGCGGCGGTCGGGGAGTGAAACTCTATGAACTGATGTTGAAATTCGTGGTGGGCGGCATCGTGGCCTGCTTTGTCGGCGTGGTCTGCGTGTTGGCCTGGCAAGGAACGCTCGAGTGGGGCGAGATCTGCCGCGGGTTTGTACCCGACCTGTCGAAGATCTTCAAACCGGCCGACGGTTTCAACTGGCTCTTGGACGCCGTGCCTGCACAATATCGTGACTTCTGGGTCGGGGCCATCGTCAGCGAACAGCGCGACGTGATGATCAGCGCGGCCGCTACGGCCGTGGGCATCAACATGACATTCCTGTTGCCCTACTCGATGATTCGTCGCGGCTGGGACAAGGACTTTCGCGGCGTGGCCAAGTTCGACCTGGGGACCGGCATGTTCATCCCCTTCGTGCTGGCTACAAGCTGTGTGGTCATCGCCTCGGCCACGCAATTCCATCCGAACATGACCGTCGAAGCCGCCATGCTGGAGCCAGGCAACGAAGCGAAGCTCCCGGTGCTCGCAGAAGACAAAGTCCAGAGCCTCATGGAAAAGCGTCAAGCCAGCCAGGCAGAAGAGACCGAACTGGAACCGCTGAGCGACGCCGAGATTCTCTTGGCCGCCCACCTGCAGCGAAAGGATGCCTTTGATCTGGCCAAGTCGCTCACACCGTTGACCGGCCACGTAGTGGCCGACGTGGTCTTCGGCATCGGTGTGCTCGGCATGACGCTATCGAGCATTACCTTGCTGATGCTGATCTCGGGCTTCGTGATCTGTGAGATGCTCGGGCTGCCGCCGACCGGTTGGCCCAACCGCTTAGGAACGCTGGCCGCCGCGACCGGCGTGCTCGGCCCGTTCCTCTGGTCGGGCACCACACGGTTCTGGCTGGCCGTGCCGACGTCCGTGTTCGGCATGGTGCTGTTGCCGATCGCCTACCTGACGTTCTTCTGCATGATGAACTCCAAGAGCCTGTTGGGCGATCAGATGCCGCGTGGCGGACGCCGCGTGGCCTGGAACCTCGCCATGGGTCTGGCCGTGGCGTTGGCCGGCTCGGCCAGCATCTACATGGTCTGGGTCAAGGCCGGCTACTACGGCCTAGGCGGCGTCGGCGCCTTCCTGTTGCTGACGCTGGTCGTCCATTTTGTGTTCCCGAGGAATGGCCAAAGCAGATCGTGAGGGAAAGTCCAAGAGTGACGCGAGGGTTCAGGATTTCGGGGCAAACATTGAATCCAAGTGCGGAACCATTCCCCCCCCGCGGTAGTATCGCAAATACCCCAAGTTCCCAGCTTGGGAGAATGGAGCTGGCAGGCAACTGTATAGCGATTGCGGTCGGGGCTTTTGGATGAATACAGGGTACTTGCACTCCCATCTGGTATGGTTTAGACTGCTATCCTCTGGCATTGAGGTCTCTTTTCTCGATGACTTCGAGCGGTTCACGAGGTGGAGACCCCCTTTTCACCTCTGAGCTGTCAAACTCTGTCAGTTCCCCTGGTAAAGTCGGGGGTTTTTTCGGGTAATAACGGCATTTCCCCCGAAAAAAATATGTAAATCGAGCGAGGGTAGAGCTGTCGACCGACGGCCCCCTCTTTTGGGAAAAGAAAGGATACATCACCATAACTATGAAAATCAACCACCTCAACCATCGTGACCATCCAGACGCTTCGGTTACCACCGCAGTACTCCTTGCGGCCGGCAGGGGAAGTCGACTCCAGCCCTTGACCGATGACGCACCGAAGTGCCTCACGGAGATCGACGGGATACCCATCCTTGAGCGACAGGTCCGCTGCCTCCACCAATCGGGTTTCAAGCGACTTGTTGTCGTCGTGGGCTACCTGGAGCATCATATCCGCGAATTCCTCGATGCATGGACGGGCGACCTGAAGATCGACTACGTCGTCAGTCCGCACTACCGGACCACTAACAACATCTACTCGTTGTGGCTTGCGCGGGAAAAAGTCCGCGAGCCCTTCCTGCTGATTGAGTGCGACCTGGTCTTTGAGCCGTTCTTGCTGCGAGATATGCTCCTTCCCGACAAGATGGCCGTTGCCCGTGTGCAACCCTGGATGATGGGCTCGACGGTAAGCCTCGATCCTTTCCAGCGAATCACCGACTTCCGCGTCGGCCACAGCGAGGTTCCCGACGACTCCCGCTACAAGACCGTGAACATCTACAGCCTTTCGCTGCCGTCGTGGCGGCGGGTTGCCGAGCGGTTGGACCGTCGCATCTCGGCGGGCAAAGTGAACGACTACTATGAGGCCGTCTTCGCCGAAATGGTGGCTGACGGAAGCCTCTCTTTCGAGCCCGTCTTCTTCGACGACGGCCGTTGGTACGAAGTGGATACGCTGGCAGATTTGCAGGAAGCCGAACGCCTGTTCTCAGACGATCTCAGGCCGCCGACTTCCCGATTGGCTGCAACACATGGCTGAAATCGATTACGCGGGAGTCAACCGGTTTTGGAGCAAGGCCCGGCCTTCGATCCTGGGACCGTACATGATGGACGGTTTCGGTTTTCCTGCCGGCGCCGGCCGATTTCGTTTCCGCGGCGAATCGAGAATCGTCTCGCGGTTGATCCGGAAGTTGGATTGCGAGGGTACCGCATTGGACTTGGGTTGCGGCGTCGGCTACTGGGCCGAGTATTTTGCCCGGCATTTTGACAAGGTCGTTGCCGTCGAGGCGAGCCTGCCGCTGTACGAAGCCACTCGCCAGCGATGTGCGCCCTATCCCCATGTCGCGGCCATTCACGGCGACGTGCTGGCGTTCGAGCCGGAGGACGGCTATGAACTGGTGTTCCTCGGCGGCATGTTGATGTATCTCAACGAGAGCGACGTGATTTCCCTGCTGCAAAAACTCGTCCCGCTGCTAGACTCGGGAGGTATCATCCTCTGCCGCGAAACTACCGTGCGCAGCGGAACCGTGACTCGCCAGGGCGAGTATCAGGCGGTCTACCGAAGTGTTTCGACTTACCGTGAAGTCTTCCAACAGTGTGGACTTTCCGTGGCGCACGTAGAGACCAACGTGCCTTATGTTCTGATGCAGATGGGTTGTGAGTTGGTCAAGAAATGGAAGGCCATTGTTCCCTGCCGCCTGCAGTGTGTCGGCGTAGTCGGCCACCTGACCTACTGGGCGCTACGCCTCGGTAATCCTTGGATTACCCGAGTTCCCGCCGTATTGGGCCGTGCCTTTCCCGAGTTGACAAACCACTTCTTTGTTCTTCAGGCCGACAGATGTTGAAATCATTTGGAAAGACGGTCTACAAGAATCTAGCGAACATCGTTTCGATTCTCGGGGTCCTCCCGCTGGCTATCCTCTTTCTGAAAGACGGCTACCAGTACCTGATCCCCTTGATCGTCTACAACAACATTATGGACGATCTGGACGGCATCCTGGCCGGCAAACTGAACATCAGGAGCCAGTTCGGCGCCATCCTGGACAACGTCTGCGATGCGTTCGCACACACCGTGTTCGTGATGGTGGTCGCCATGCAGGTGTGGACGGACCAAGGCGGTGTGTGGGGCGGCGTCTGCGCGGCGCTGAGTCTCGTGGCGGCAACCTCGCTCGTCCTGCGTGTTGTCTCGCGGCTCGATCCGGCCGCCGTCACGGGCACGGGCTCGCCGACCAACGAGTTGGTGCGTCACATATTCTTTGTCCTTCTCTTGTCGCAGATGTTCGGCTTTACGCCCGCGCCGCTGCTAATCGCGGTATTCCTGTTTCATGCCGTCTCGTTGCTCGCGCCATTCCGGATGCCCTGGATGATCCGAAGCCTGACGAAGTCGGCCACCGCGATAGGTCTGGTCAATGTGTCACTGGTAGTGGCCTGGCTGGTTCCCTACGCGGCACCGCCAATCGCGGCAACCTTCCTTCTCAGCTATCTGCTTTCCTTCGCCTGGGGAGGGATCTGCTGGATCAACCAGAACACAACCGGTAGTGTCCACCGGAACCAACTGAACGCCTTTTTTTAACCTTTCACGAAGGAGACGATTGACTATGGACAAAATCAGAATTGCGGTTGTTGGCGTAGGTAACTGTGCAAGCTCTTTGCTTCAGGGTATCGAGTACTACAGGCACAAGAACGGCGAAGACGCCATCGGATTGATGCACTGGGACCTTGGCGGGTACAAGCCGTACGACATTGAGGTAGCGGCTGCCTTTGACATCGACAGGAGAAAAGTCGGCCAGGACGTGAATGAAGCGATCTTCCAAAGGCCGAACTGCACCCAGGTATTCTGCGAAGAGATGCCGAGAACGGGTGTTGCGGTGAGGATGGGCAGAATCCTGGACGGCTACTCGGATCACATGAAGGATTATGAGGACGACTGCACATTTCTCCCCAGCGATGAGCCGGAGCCGACGAAGGAAGATGTGGTGCGAACCTTGAACGAGTCGGGAACCGAAATCCTGCTGAACTATCTCCCCGTGGGCTCGGAAGAGGCGACGAAATTCTATGCCGAGTGTGCGTTGGAGGCCCATGTGGCGTTTGTCAACAACATCCCGGTCTTCATCGCCAGCAACCCCCAGTGGGCGAAAAAGTTTGACGACGAGAACCTGCCGATCATCGGTGACGACGTCAAGGCCCAACTTGGTGCGACCATCGCCCATCGAGTGTTGACCGATTTGTTCCACAAGCGAGGGGTCAAGTTGGAAAGGACCTACCAACTCAACACGGGCGGGAACACGGATTTCCTCAACATGCTCAGAAGAAGCAGACTGGCGTCCAAGAAAGAGTCGAAAACAGAGGCCGTTCAGGCCGTGGCCGCCAAGAGGCTGACCAATCGCAACATCCACGTCGGCCCCAGCGATTACGTCCCCTGGCAAGACGACAACAAGGTCTGCTTCATCAGGATGGAGGGCCGGCTTTTCGGCGACGTGCCGATGAATCTGGAATTGCGACTGAGCGTGGAAGACTCACCCAACTCGGCAGGCATTGTGATCGACTCGATTCGCTGCTGCAAGCTGGCCCTGGACCGAGGTCAAGGCGGCATTCTGTACGGGCCTTCCGCATACTTCTGCAAACATCCGTCAAAACAGTTCACCGACGAAGAAGCCTACAAGATGACCGAGCAGTTCATCGCCGGCGACGGCAACGGCCAGGACCTGGACCTGGACTACGGTTCCGAATTGAAGGCCCTGGGAATTGGCCGATAAGACGTATCTGTTGATCGGACACGTGACCAAGGACCTCTTGCCTGAAGGCGGTTTTGTCGTCGGCGGTACGGTAACCTACGCCGCCGTGGTGGCCAAACGCTTGGGCTGGCGTCCGGTCGTGGTGACTGCGGCGGCGGCCGACTTCGAGCCGCCGGCCTGCCTCGATGGCGTGGATTGGACCATCCTCCCTTCCGACGAAACGACGACCTTCAAAAACCAGTACGCAGCGGAAGGTCGCCAGCAGGTGGTCGGTCCCGTCGCCCGAGCGATCGCGGCGGACGACATTCCCACGGTCCTCCGCCGCCCAGCGGTGGTCCACCTTGGTCCCGTCGCCCAGGAACTGGAACCCTCGCTGGCAAAACTGTTTCCAAATTCGCTGCTGGTGGCCACGCCGCAAGGCTGGATGCGGCGTTGGGACACCGACGGCGTCGTTTCATCGAACACCTGGCGCGAGGCCGAAGAGATCTTGCCTCAACTGGACGCGGCCGTGCTGAGCGTCGAGGACATCCAGGGCGATTGGGCGGTGGCCGAGCGGTGGGCCAACGAGATCGCGGTTCTGGTTGTGACCCAGGACGAGGAGGGCTGCACCCTCTTCCACCGCGGCGAGCAACGGTCGTTCCCTGCACGGGCGGCTGGCGTCATTGACCCGACCGGGGCCGGCGACGTGTTTGCGGCGGCGTTTTTCATTCGCTTGGCAGAAACCGGCGATCCCGAGCAATCGGCCGGTTTTGCGAACGTGACCGCCTCAATGGCCCTGGAACGCCCCGGTCCCGGCGGCGCCCCTAGCCGGACCGAAGTGGAGGAGTACCTCGACCTTCTTCCATCGTGACTCTCAGCAACGTATTGAGCTGTTCGTTTTCGTAGGTCAGGCTGCCGACGACGTTCTTCATCTTCTCCGACAGCCGCCGGTAACCCCACCGGCAGCGTCGCTTCGTCTCTTCGGGGTCGTTGCGCTGGTAGTAGAAGGGCAGGTTGACCTCGAAGAACGAAATGCCGTCGGCGTCCTTCAACAGCTCGCAGCGGGAGTCGCCGCCGACTTCGTGCCGGCGGACCAGGTCGTAGACCTCTTGAATCAGTGTTTCGTCTGCCACGCCGCACTGGAGCATGGTCTCCTTGAGGATTTCGGCGCTATTGATTGCATGGGCGGCCTTGAACCGGTCGTAGTCCGGGAAGTCTTCTCGTCGGACTTTGCGCTGCTGCACCGCCCGCTCGATGTCGTGTCCCAACGCGGCGATTTGCAGGGCCTCGTCCGCATCCGGCTTGAGCTTCAGCAGCCACTCGAGCGTGTTCTTCGAATGCACGGGGTCCTCCGCAACGCCGGACCGCGCGATCGTGGACTCGATCTTTCTTCGCAGCCGCTCAATGCTATTCATTGCGGTAGCATACGACCACTCGGCGTATGTTTTCAAGGTTCATCAGGACCGCCAGGACCAGCAGCGTCACCAACGGGAGATTGCACACCGCGCCGAGGAAAACCAGAAAGATGCGGACGTCCCGGCCGATACGGAAATTAGGGCCTTGGGAGAACTTCGCCTGCATCAGGCTGTCATACTTGTCGGCCGTGTAGCTGTTGACGAACGAGCCGATGATGGCCAGAAAGCCCACGAGAAGGAAAAAAGGCTGCTCCCTGCCGCTGGCGGCGAAGGCGTGCCAGGTCAGGCCACCCAGTAAAAAGCCGTCGCCGTAGCGGTCCAACACGGCGTCGAACCAGCCACCGAAGTCACTCTCCCAGAACTTCAGCCGGGCCACCTCTCCGTCACACCCGTCGACGATGGACGCAAACTGCGCCAAAACGCCGCCCGCCAGCAGCGCCCAATAGCCTTCCAGGATAAAAACGAAGGCGGCAATGACGGAAACCAAAAAACAAAAAAGCGAGATCTGGTTCGGGGTCACGGAGCCCTTCACCAGCCAGCGCGAAATGCGTGTCGACAGTGGGCGGTTGAGGTACCGGGAGACCGGGCCGTCGGCCGGTTTTTTCAATTGCGATAACAGACTCCGCTCGGCAGCCTCCAAGTCCGTGGCGTCGTCCACGTCGATCCAGAATGATCCCCCGATGTCGAAAGTGCTCACCTTTCCTTGCTCCGCCAACACCTGGATACCGCCGGAAAGCGAGGAGTCGCCACGCTTGGCCATGGCTTGCTCCAGCGCCGCAAACACCGCAGGCGAACAAAGAAAGCTGCCCGTGTCAAAAGCGCTGTATTCTTCGAGCGTCTTGCCGATGTCCACGACTTTATCGTTTTCGATCTGCACCTTGGTCACGTCGTCCGGTCTCACCAGGGGGTTTTCGCGGTTGGAATCGACGGCCAGGCAAACCTCGTCCTCTCCGATCCGCTTCTCGCTCAGCCTGGCAAGCAGTGCAGCGTCGACGAGGTGATCGCCCATCAGCAGCACGAAGTTCTCCTTCAGATGGTGCTTGGCCTTCAGCACGGACAGCCCGTTGCCCTGTTCCCACTGGTCGTTGACGACGTGCTGAATGTCGAGGCCGCGACGGGCGGCCAGATCGTCCAGGAAATGCCGGACCTGCTGGCCATTGTATCCGGTGACCACGCAAGACTCGGTCAGTCCGGCCCTGCCGGCCGTCAGCAGCGACCGCTCAATGAGCGGCACACCTAGCAAGGGCGCCAGCGGCTTGCAGTCGCCCAGCGTCCCCTGGAAACTGGCCGCCAATCGGCTCCCCCTGCCCGCCGCAATCACCAGACACTTCATCGGATTCGTCCTCGTGCTCGTCGCATGCGCGGAGATAGCTGGGATAGATTTCACCCAGCTCACGCCGCTAAGTTTCAAAGAACTCTTAGATTAGTGCATACCGGCGCCGGGTGCAACGTCGGCCACCGCCATCGGTCTGCTGAATGTCTCGCTGGTAGTCGCCTGGCTGGTTTCCTATACAACCCCCCTGATCGCGGCAACCTTCCTTTTCAGCTATCTGCTTTCCTTCGCCTGGGGAGGGATCTGCTGGATCAAAGGACTCTCAGCGGTTGCAGCGAAAGACTGACTGGGTAAAATGGGGCTTAAGGGGCAGGCAAGCTGCCCCGCCACCCGTCAGTTCAGGTCGAATGAGCCCCTAGTTGGAAATCACACCATGCCCGATAAACTGACCGTTGCCCAAGCCCGAGATGCCGACGCGATTGGCCGTGAGGTCCTGCTGCAGGGCTGGGTTCGCACGCGACGCGACAGCAAGGCCGGGTTCAGCTTCCTGGAAATCAACGACGGCTCGTGCTTCGGAACCATTCAAGTCGTGGCCGACGCCGAGTTGGCCAACTACGAATCGGAAATCAAGAAGCTCTCGGCCGGCTGCAGCGTGAGCATCGAAGGGCTGGTCAAGCAGTCGCCCGGCAAGGGGCAGGCCACCGAGGTCCAGGCCACCAAAGTGACCGTGCATGGTACGGCCGATGTCGAGACGTATCCCTTGCAGAAGAAGCGGCATTCGTTCGAATTCTTGCGAACCATTGCCCATCTGCGGCCGCGGACCAACACGTTCGGGGCGATTGCCCGGGTGCGGAACTGTGTGTGTAACTCGATCCACCAGTTCTTCCAGGAAGACGGTTTTCTGTATGTCAACACGCCCGTGATCACCGCCAGCGATTGCGAAGGGGCCGGCGAGATGTTCCAGGTCACCACGCTCGATCTGAACAATCCGCCGCGCAAGGGCCCCGGTGTCGACTTCGAGGTCGATTTCTTCGATCGGCCCGCCTTTCTGACCGTCAGCGGGCAGCTCGAGGCGGAGATCTTCGCCTGCGGGTTGGGTAAGGCCTACACGTTTGGGCCGACGTTTCGCGCCGAGAACTCGAACACAGCCAGGCACTTGGCCGAGTTCTGGATGATCGAGCCGGAGATGGCCTTCTGCGATTTGCAAGGCAACATGGACCTGGCCGAGCGGCTGTTGAAGCGGATCTCCCGCGACGTGCTCGACAAATGCCCCGAGGACATGGAGTTCTTCAAGGAGCGGATCGACAAGACGGCTATCGCGACCCTGCAAGGGATCATCGACTGCGACTTCATCCGCTTGCCATATACCGAGGCGGTCGAGATTCTGAAGAGCTCGGGCGAGAAGTTCGAGTTTCCGGTCGAGTGGGGCCATGACCTGCAATCGGAACACGAGCGTTACCTGACGGAAAAGCATTTCGACAGCCCGGTCATCCTTTACGACTACCCCAGCACGATCAAGCCCTTCTATATGCGTGTGAACGACGACGGGAAGACGGTCCGCGCGATGGACGTTTTGGTACCCAAGGTAGGCGAGATCATCGGCGGCAGCCAGCGCGAGGAACGGCTCGACGTGTTGGAGGATCGGATGCGCCAACAGGACCTCAACCCCGAGGACTACTGGTGGTATCTCGACCTGCGACGCTACGGCAGCGTGCCGCACAGCGGATTCGGCCTGGGTTTGGAGCGCGTGATCCAGTTCATCACCGGCATGGCCAACATCCGCGACGTAATCCCCTTCCCCCGCACACCGGGAAGTGCGGAGTTTTAGG
>CAYYOX010000131.1:10862-12791 GCA_964473065.1 uncultured Planctomycetaceae bacterium
CATTAACAAGGAGCGATTGTGGTCTGGATTCAACGCGAAATTCAACTGCCCGCCTTTCCGGCCGGGTGTCATCCGATTAGTCGGCTGGTGGTCGAGGCCTTACCCGAGTTGGCCGAGGTGAAGGTGGGGCTGTTGCACGTGTTTATCAAACACACGTCGGCGTCGCTTACGATCAACGAGAACGCCGACCCCGACGTGCTGGTCGACTTGGATCGCGTGCTGGCGGCCTTGGCCCCCGAGAGTTTTCCGTACGACCACACGTGCGAAGGGCCCGACGACATGCCGGCCCACGTGAAGTCGTCGTTGTTGGGCAGCTCGCTGAGCGTGCCGATTCACAACGGGCAACTGCAACTGGGCACGTGGCAAGGAATCTGCCTCTGCGAGCATCGACGCCACGCATCCGGTCGGCGGTTGGTGCTGACCATCCAAGGTGAATCGAACAAATAATGCACGAGTTACACGTATTGCAAAGGATTACTACGAATGAATGAAATCGTACTGGTGACACAAGACGCCTTTCCCCGCTGCGAGTCGACGTTTCGGCGACAACGGGCATTGGAGATTCTTGTCTGCGACGAAGACGAAGAGTCGCTGGCCGAGGAAGTGCGGCAGCGGCAATGTCGGGCGGTTATCGTCGGGGGAGTTCCATATCGAGGGCCCTTGTATGAGGCCCTCTCGGACGCCGGCGGTTCGGGCGGCGGCCTGATCGCCCGGTTCGGCGTCGGACACGACGGCATCGACAAGGCCCTGGCCCGAGAGAAGAACGTGCTCGTGGCCAATACGCCCGGCGTGCTCGACGTGAGTGTGGCCGAGCATGCACTTTGGCTGCTCGGAAGCCTTTCGAGAAGCCTGCCCTCCTTGGACTCGCAACTGAAAGCCGGCGAGTTCACGGGACCCGAGGGTATCGAACTGGACGGAAAGACGCTGGCGATCGTCGGTTTCGGACAGATCGGCCGCAACTTGGCGCGAATGGCCCACTTCGGGCTTTCCATGCGCGTGCTAGCCGCCGACTGCCGACCGATCGAGGATCTGGAAAAATGCGAGGGAAAAACCATCGAGGAGATTACGAACTCGCTGGGCGTCGAGCTTTATACGACCGACATCGAGACCGTCCTGCGCGAGGCCGACTTCGTCAGCCTGCATGTGCCGGCGACCGCTCAAACGCAACACCTCATCAACAAGATCGCACTAAGTCAAATGAAACCCTCGGCCATGTTGATCAACACGGCCCGGGGATCCGTCGTCGATGAGATCGCTTTGTATGACGCCTTAGTCGAAGAGCGGATTGCGGCGGCCGCGCTGGACGTCTTCGAAAACGAACCTTACGAGCCCGTCTCACCGGAAAAGGATTTGCGGACGCTCGAAAACGTCGTGCTCACGCCCCACACGGCCTCGAACACCCAAGAGGCGAACCGCCGAATGGCCCAGGCCGCGATGGACAACGTGGCGAACTTCTTCGCCGGGCGAATCGATCAAATCAACCTCGTCGAGCCCGGCGGGTAAACGAGTCGCCCTACTCGTCCTTTGCCCGAAAATCCTCCCGCACCGGGCAAAACGCCTCGATCACCCGCATCGGCTTGTCTCCGACGCGGACCTCGTGCGGCACGTTGCTGGGAAATCGCCACATCTGGCCCGGGCCGACCTGATACGACTTGCCATCGATCACGTATTTCGCCTCGCCTTCGATCATGTATCCGAGCTGTTCGTGGGGGTGCGTATGCTCGGGCAGGATCGTGCCCGGCTCGAACTCCATAATGGTCAGCGACATCCGCTCGCCCTCGGTAGCCCAGATCTGAACCCCCGGCAGCGGATTCAGTTGCACACAATCCTCTCGGTCAACGATGTATTCGAACATTGGGCGGCTCCATGGCTTCCAGTTGCAGAGAAAAACGGCCCTGCCAAGGCGGACAACATTCATTGTAGCGGAAA
>CAYYOX010000132.1:0-2589 GCA_964473065.1 uncultured Planctomycetaceae bacterium
AATAGACGCATTTCGAGGGCCCTCGAAATGAAAGCCTTTTCCAGTCGCCGCTCATGGTGATTAAGGAAAACGAAAGGCTTCCGTCGGCATTTTGGGATATGGGAGATTTAGCGTACAAGAATGAAATCGTCGGTATTCACGCTGCGCCTTCCCAAAGTCGCGAGCTGAAACGATTCTTCAGAGTCTTTCAACAACGACTTCGCCAGTATCAGTTTTGTTGCACAGCCAACGGATCACGAACATTCAGTACTAAGGCGACCTCAGTCTACAAGATCGATATTGAATCACTGCCGTATCCTGAGGATGAACGTGATCTCGACTTCACCTACTGGGAACGTGCAATCCAAGATGATGTCATCGACTACATCGCGCCTTTTGTCCGTCTCGGCCAAAACTCGGAACTTCTCCGTAAGGCGGCGGACGCCTCAGTCGTCGAATCGTACGCCGATATGTTCTGTCGATTGCTCGGCAGCATTTACGATAATCTCCAGGCTGCGTCGCCGGTGTTCTTAAGTGGGCTCATTTGTCAGCCGTTCTACTTTGGGGATGCTCCGAATATCGACTGGCTCGGCGAGGATTGCCAACAGAAGCTACTCACTCTCGTCTACGACCAATCGCTCGAATCCTTGCGAACCGTCCGCGTCGTTCGACTATATCACGAAAACATGGTTCTGATTGTAAAGCCTGACCGGCTGCGTTACTGGATTCGCTCCACGGCAATTCGCGACGCCGACGATACGGTCGTTGACCTTCATCAGCAGGGATACTGATGATGAACGCCAACGGCAGCATCACGTCCGGCATCGAGCCGGGCACTCTTGTTCGGCGAACAATCGCCTTTGTTCGCGATCAGTTGCCCGCGTGGCGTGATGATCCCATGCGAGAATCGGGTGATTCTGAAGAGCATCTGAATGCTCAACTCTCGAAGTTCCTGAATGCAACTGCGCGACGAAATGACTTTTCGATGGTTCACTTCCATCACGAACAGCGACAGACTGGCCAACGGCGGGTTGATCTTGCCGCCTGTCCCACCGAATCTATTTGGATTGGCCCTCGACACCATTCGGTGTATGAGCCGTTCCTTGTAATGGAAGGAAAGCGGTTGCCCGCGCCTTCGAATGATCGCCAGCGTGAGTACGTCACCGGCAACGAGAATCGTAGCGGCGGAATCCAGAGATTCAAACTTGGTTTTCACGGAGCCTTGCTGGACATCGCCGCGATGATTGGTTACGTGCAAGGCGGCAATCCGTCTAAATGGCATGAGACTATCAATGATTGGATATCCGAACTCGTTGGACGTAACGACGCGGGCGATTGCCCATGGGACGAGGGAGATCGACTTCGTAAGTTGACCCGTGACCGGAAGGCATTCGTGTCCGAATGTGAATCAACGCATCAACGTGTCGACAGCGTCACGGATCAAATTCGGTTACATCACCTGTGGATTGAGATGACAAGGAACGGATAGCCTGGATTTCAGTTGTGTCAAGAGCCTACTAAAAAGCAACAAGAAGAGGCGTCCGGACTCCCCGGGTTCTCTACAGAGCACTTTTTATTGGTTCGTTCTTCAATGGTCTGCCGAGGTTAGGGTCTCCACCTTGTAGCCTCCTCGAGTTCGGTCGCGGAGGAAGAGTAGGCCGAAAATCACGGTTAGCACTATGGACATGAGGGCGACCCTGCGGAAGGAGATCTTTCCGCCGTAGTTTTCCGCGGGGCCTAGCAACTCTTTGGCCGTCTTGGCGGCGCCGGCGTCGGGGGCTGCGGTGATCGCGCTGCGCAACGCACCGGCCGTATGGATCTTCGGCAATGACTCGCCGTCGGCAGTCGCGTCGAGGACTCGCCCGGCCGCGTCGATGGCTCGCTGGATGTCTTCGGCCGTTTCTCCTTTGGCTTCCGCCTGCAATGCGGGAAAGGTGTCCACGACGCTTCTTAGGCAGGCGATCGTCTGCGCGGCGGGCAACTTGTCGTTCACGTGATCATCGGCGATGCGGCCCATGGTCGGTGCGGTGACGAGGCCCACGAAGGTCATACCGGCGGCACCCATCATCGCCAATGCCAGGGCGCCGCCCTTGGGGACGCGCTCCGAGGTGACTCCGATCATGGTGGGCCAGAAGTAGGCGATTCCCAACGCGAACACGCTCCCGGCCGCAAGGGCCATGGCCAGGGACTCGGCATAGCTGAGCCAGAACAGCCCCAGTCCGCTGAGAATCGCCGAGCAGAAGAGGATCCCCGTGGGCGAAATCCGACGTCCGACCGGGCCGGCAAAGTATCGCATGAAGACCATCAGCAGATTGATCCAGACGAGGACCAGGATGCCGGGGATCCCGGCCGACTGCAACACGGCGGGCACCCAGCGATTGGGGCCCAACTCGACCGACGCGGTCATCATCATGCACACCAGCAAAACCAAAAACAGCGGCCGGAAGAATGTCTCGGCGAACATCGCCCCGAACGACACGCCCGACTGGACTCGCTCGGTGGCGGGGAACTTTTGTCCTAGAAACAGAATGCCGTAGGTCATCGCCGGCAACAGAATCAATGCCAGCTTCAACTGCCAAGACTCGATCCCCAGCCAGTCCAGCCCAAACG
>CAYYOX010000132.1:2599-12773 GCA_964473065.1 uncultured Planctomycetaceae bacterium
TGTTGAACATCTCGGTCTTTCGATCGGCGTAGAGCGTGGCGATCAGGGGGTTGCAGGCGGCGTGAATAAGCCCATCGGCCATGGAGAGCGTGAGTGCTCCGGCGAAGAGCATGGTGAATCCGTTGGAGAATATCATCAACAAGGCCCCCGCGATGTGGCCGAGCACGGCCAGTCGCAGCACCAATTTCATTCCCACCACGTCGCACAGCGAGCCGAAGGTCAAGATCGTGAGGGTAAAGCCCCACATGGCGGCCCCGCCAATCCATCCGACTTGCTCGTTGGTGAGCAGGAAATGCTCTTTCAGCGGCCCCATCACGGCGCTGATCGCGATGAAAGTCATCGCGCTGGCGCCTATTCCAAAACAACTTGCCCTGAAGAGTCTCTTTGGATTGACCTCCGCAGTACGAGTCACGTTGCCCGGGCTGTTTTCTGAACTCATGGTTTACGCTGCCTTTCGATCAAGTACGGAAATAGTAAAACAATTTGTAACCGGTCATAGAGAATTGACAAACAGGTGTTTTGACAGGATAACAGGATGGGCAGGATGAAAAACAAAAGAATCTGTTTGCCTAGCCTTGATCCGATGACATCCTTGATGGAACGTGCTGACGGGCAAGCGGATATCGTGGGGGCCAAACGGCTCGTTCAGCAATGATTTCGGTTCGGCTTCGATGGCGCCGCGGTTGACCCATACCCGGCCGTCCGAGACGCCTCTTGCGGTTCTCTTGAGAAAACTACGCCGGTTCATCTTGGACGTCATAAGTCGGTTTCCCTTGGCAAGTACTGGCTGGAATCAGTCGTTTCTACTTGTGAGGCGAAAGCCCGCCACTGCTTTTCGATGCTTGTTCCTGTTGTTCGAGCGATTCAAGGCCACACTTCGGCGTGTTGTGAATATCGTTTACGTTGGAAAACCCGGCCCCATCTTAACAGCGACAGATGCCGGTTACCAGACTCGCGTCCACGAAATCACAGAAATCTCAATTGCCACAAGTCATTGACTTCAAGGGGTGATGCGGCTATAGGTAGAGACAGATGCGTTCCGCCTACTCCCCTCGAGGAAACCAGCATGCCAAGGCAATTAGCTCGCAGGGTCCCGTCTCGTCGTGTCTTGCTCTTGGCGACAGCCACGCTCCTCTCCCTGCTCGGTGTGTCGGCCACGGCCCAGGCGATGAAAACCGGGGAACAAACGAGTGCCGGGGACCCGATCTACACGTATACGCTCGCACATGACCCGACGCCGCAATCCTACGATGAAGCGGTGACCGTTGCTTGTCTGCAAGGGATCATCAATCGGGAAGCGCCGCGAGTGTACGTTCTGTCGGGAAAAGACAACCGGCCGCAGTATTGGCTGACGATCCTTTCCTGCGAAGGAAGATGGCTGCACGGAAGAACCCTCAAGCCGCTTGCCGACCTGGATTCGCTCGTGAACATGGCCCGGCCGCAACTTACCGGTGCGGTGATTTGGGACCCGGACGTGCCGGCCAGTATCAACGTGGCCACGACCATGGCCGGCGTCGAGGATGCGGTCGTGCTCAGCCCGGAGTATGCCGAGAAGTATATCGAGCGATGGAACCTTCCGGTGCTGCACGACCTGCGAGGCCGTTTCACGGGCGAAGAGACGGGCAGCAAAAAGAACGATGCCTATCGCTGGGCACTTCGCGAGTATTTGCAGCCGGGTAAGTGTTCGGCCCACTTGCTCTGCCTTTATGAGGACGCCTTCTCGACACGGGCCCGCGGTGATATCGGTTATGTGCTCACGCGAGATTGGGCGGTGAAGAACCGGGCCTTCGTGTTCGACCTGTCCCCGTGGGGTGATGAAGTGCCCGGCGACGACCCGAACCAGCGGCTGGGGACCGATCTGTCGACCTACCGGATAATGCTCGAGGCGATGCTCAAGCAGTCGGCTGGGAAGCAAATGACCGAACTGGTCGGGTTCTTTGCTTTCGCCAAGTATAGCAACGTGCCGGGCCACCAAAGTGCCCACGAGCCGGTTCCCACGGAATGGGAGACCGTGTGGCTGATCTCCCCTTACAACTGCTATCAGAACACGGCGGCCAACGACTGCTTCAACCAGTCGTTTCACAGCCAGATGCCGTGGACGCCTCTGAAACAGCCCCGGCCGGCCGAGAAAACGACGCTAAGCAACAAGGCCTACGTCTGCATCCTCATGGCGGATTACGACTCGGCGATGCCGTTGTACGGTTTCTTGCCCAATCACTGGGACGATCCGAATCGGGGTAAGGTCCCGTTGGCTTGGGGTGTGAACCCGAACCTGATCGAGACGTATCCCGACATCATCGCGTATCTCTACGAAACGGCCACGTCGAACGACTATTTCACGGCCGACGCCAGCGCCGCGGGCTACATGAACCCGAACCGTGTGCGGAAAGAACACTTGCCGCTCTTCGTGCGACACAATCGGCATTTCTTCCAACAAACGGACATGACGATCGCGCCGATGGTCCTGGATTGGGATCAGCCCTCCGAGCCCGTCAAGGACGCGTTCACCCGGTTTGCACCCGACGGCTTCGCCACGATCGTGATGGACCTTCACGCAACGGGCGGGCGGAGCCCCGAGGCCCATCTCTGGAAAGGGATGCCCGTGTTGAATCTGATCAACACGACGTGCAACTTCGCCGGTCCCGAGCAAGCGGCCGACGCGATGTACCGGTCGCTGAAGGCCAAGCCCCAAGATGCCCCCGGATTCTACTTCTTCCGCATCGTATGGGTCGGCCCCAGCCAGATCGTCCAGACGATGGAGACGCTGCGCAAGAGACACCCGGAAGTGGACGCCGAACTGGTCGATCCGTACACGTTTTTCAGACTGTTCAAGCAGCACGAGACGCGGTAATCTGCGTGTGCCCTCGAGAAGAAAGTAAGCGGGAAATGAGATTGCTGAAGATCGTGTTCTTGGGATGTTGTATCTCGGCCGTGCTTGGCTTAGAACTTGGTAAGAGAATTACTTCCGGATTTGCAATTGGCTATCAGCGATCATGCGAAAAGTCGTTTTGAGTGAAATCGTTTAGCCGCCGCGGCCACGCGGTGTGAGCGATAGGGCCGTTTTCAGCGGACAATCGTTCCTTTGTGAGATTCTCGGCGTCAATGACTGATTCCTGATAGCTGACTACTGATAGCTGATTGCTCTACGCAATTCGGGAAACAGTTTCTTTACGAGTTCCAAGTCCCAAATATCGGTGAAATTGAAGGCCGCCACGCCGAGTTTCGCCCGGCGAGCGTCCGTTAGAATCTGTTGCGCAGTTACGTTATCGGTCTTCGTGGGTCTCCCACCCTGTGCCGGGGCCTTGTTGGTTGAAGTTCAATAGCCCCGCGCGTCCAAGTCGTACATGGCCAGGATGTTTTCGGTGGGGGCGTCGTTCCGAGGGTTGTGCTCTGCTGAACATCCCTTCCCACGGCCCGGCCCACAGCAAACAGGTCATCACCCAGTAAGAAAAACTCCGCAACCGCACCGTACATCCCGAAAAAGCGGCTGTCTCCCTCAGGCAAAACCTAGTGTGGTGTGCCCGGAATTCCCCAGAGAAACAACAGTCGTCGCGAGACGGCTTAAGACCGTCAGGAAAGTGAGCCATCTTTGTTACGGACCCAGCGGCGAATGTCTATGCATGAGCGATACCGCTCGTAGGCAGATTTCGCTCCAACCTTTTCTTCAGGAGTTGCAGGAAGTTTACTCGCGGGTGGGAAGGGGTTGTCGAGATGCGCTCCAAGTTCCATCCACTTCAACACTGTGCCGTCCAGCGGAACAATTTCAAAGTGACACTGGTTCGGCGGTTCCGGTTGAAACTGCGCAACAAAGGGAGACGTGAGTAATCCGCAATGGTTAAGTGCCTCGATGTCAATCAGTGCCACATGATAGTATTCTCCATCGCAGGGCTGCAGCAAGATTGAGCACGCCTCCGAATGAATGCATGTCCGCAGATTGACCGAAAGTGGTCCTCGTTGGTGGTCGGCGTCCTTCCAATGTCTTGGGCACAGCTTGAACCCATACTCAGGTTCATTATCATCGTCTTTGGAGTAGCGTTTTGCGACGTGCTTCTTCTTAAGGTTTCGAAAGAACTCCCCACGGTCCGTAGTATCACCTGGTTCCATGTCCGGTCTAGTTTGTCGATCAATGCAACATTGGTACATGCCCGGGGATCTCACTTGCCGTGAACGAACTCAGCGAAGGATTCTGTGGCATCATAGGCATTGTGGAAGACGCGCGTTTCAGGAGCCGTCGATCGATCACCGTCCGCACGGTGCGCGAGCTGATATACTATAACGGACGGCCAAGGCTGGTCAACTGCCTCAATCATCCATTGAAAACGCGATCCCGGGATGTGCCAGTCGATGGTTACTCGCCCCAAGGGGCCCGTTTCGAGTTCCGCTTCAAGCTCATTGTTGTCATCAACGGAAGCCAGCGCCGCTCGAACCAGCAAGCGGGAACTCTCGATAGCCAAGGGGTTTGCTGCCAGTTCTCCTTCGTCCTGATCAAGCAAACCTCGCTCTTGGTCCGTGAACCATCCGGGCAAATCTGCCAACGGCGGCCTGTTCATCTTCCCCATCAGAAGGCGACTTCTGGCCGCGGCGAGTTCACTTGTACGGTCGAGATGCTCCCAAATGGTCGAAATTGTCTTCAAACCTTCCGCAGGCAGCAGGCTGTCATACGCGAATCGAATAGCCTCATCAGCCCCATCGAGCGAGAATTGCCATCGGTTCATCGGACCCGATTGGATATCGGTGCTCTCCGGCCGCGGCAATACGCTACCCTCGACGGTTTTCGGCCCCTCTTCCGTGTCCAACGCAGCTTCGAAACGAATCGAGTCCTCCGAGAATTGCATCACACCCTCTCGAATGTTCACCATCCTCGCCGGCTCTGACTGCAGGAATTCGCTCTTGACGATCGTCGCGATATACTCATTAGACTTGAATACATCGAGTCCCTTCTTCATCCACTGCTCTTGGACTTCGCTCGACCTGTATTTGGGCGGCGTCTTCATTCAGTCACCCTTTTGTTAATGGTTGCCGAGGTAAACGGTAATGTAATCGACTTGGCAGAAAGTGTTTCCTTGATGACCGAAATCTTCTTCTTCGCAGCTTCGGCCTTCACGCACAGGTCGGCAACTTGCTGCTCAGTCAGGCGGATTTCTTTGCTTGATGACGTGCCATCCGGCTCCAGGGTATCCAGGCGGAACGTCGTTATAGGGAATGCGCCCTCGATTGCGGATCTCTCTTCGTTGAAGACAGGTCGCATGTCGCAAATGATTTGGAGGTCTTCCAATTCAGCGCCTGTCGCTTCGGCCAGCCTTTGTGCCTTGTATTGCCGTGTGAACCCGGCTGGCGCTGCCGCGAGCTTTTCAAGTCGTTCACCAAGCTTCTCCCGATCGTCCTTAGGAAGGTCCTCAGAAAACTCAGTGATAGCTCTCCTCAGCAGAGCCACCGTTTCCTGTGGCGGTTCATCCGCGTCACGAAGGATCTGATTCAAACGCCAGACTATTCGGGACACGTCGGAAGCGTTTTCTGCTGAACGAAGCGTATCCTCGACAGTGCTGGAAAGCGTACTTCGATCCAAGAACGGTCCCTTCTGAGCCAAAGCGCGGGCCAACGCATCCAGCGCGTCATCCTCTATTTGGAGGATCGTCTTGGCGTCAGAGATGAAATCCTCGTCTTTCGCTAAGTGCTCGACAAGGACTTCGAACGGAGGTGTGTCAAAACTAATTAAACGTCGTGCCATTTGCAGATCTCGATCGGGTGCTGGTCGCACGCGAAGTGCGGGCCAATAGATGGCAAAAATGCGGGATGTGTTATATGGTCACCAAAAAAGCGATTGTTGGCGAAATCGGATCGAGAATCAAGCCGTGATCGATCCAAGTGAAAGTTCTGTATGCCCCAAAACCCTCAATTAGTTTATCTTACGTCCAGTTTCGCGTTGAGGTTCGCGATATAGAGTTTCTCATGATTCCGGATATGCGAAACCGGACAAGACCATGGATGCTCTTGTCCAAGTGGTAAGTTGTTGTGAAATAACAACTTACGATTCAGATCGCCTGTTCCAAGGGGGATCGTCCCAACTACTGATAGGGATTTGAATCAACCCTGAGTCTGGCCTAACGGGACAGGGTTGTCAACCATCGGCCGCAAACGCAGCCTGGAGAGACTTTGAAGGCTCTCTGCAGGGCGGGCTGGCATGTAACCCCCAGGGGGCATGGGGGGGCGTTTTTCGTACTCCATCGAGTTGACCAGCCCCACAAAAGGCCTCGACGGGGTTTTCGGTCGTGCGGCGGCGCCTTGCAGAGGCCGCAGCAGGGCTTTGTTGGTTGAAGTTCAATAGCCCCGCGCGTCCAGGTCGTACATGGCCAGGATGTTTTCGGTGGGGGCGTCGTTTTGAAGATTGTGCGTCGAACAGACGATGTATCCGCCGTCATGCCCGAGTTCGCCGACGCGCGTCTTGACTTCCTCGCGCACGTCGTCGGGCGTGCCGCACCGGAGGGTTTGTTGGATGTCGACGGCCCCATGGAAGCAGAGCTTGTCGCCGAACTCTTGTTTCAGTTCCTTAGGGACCATGTCCCGAGCCCCGACCTGAATCGGATTGAGAATATCGACGCCCGCTTCGATCAACTCGGGGATGTAGTCCCGGAACGATCCGCAACTGTGCAACAGGTTCTTCACGCCCGCCTGCCGGGCAATCGAGAAGATCTTGCTCGCGTAGGGGACAAAAAAGGTGTCGAGCATCTCCTTGCTCAGCATCAGCCCTTTCTGCGTACCCAGGTCGGCCAGAAAAAGGACCATGTCGATCCGGCCGTCGGTTGCTTCCAGGGCCCGGGTGAGATCTTCGCAATAGAATTCGGCGAACTTGTCGATGATGAAATGCACCATCTCGGGCCGCAGCGCCATGTCGCAATAGAACTGTTCCTTGCCGCGAACCAAGGCCGGTCGTTCCAGCGTGTCGCCGAAGCCGTAACGCAACGCGTAGCCTTCGTACTTCTGACACTGCTCTTTCAAAGGGCTATAATCGAACCAATCGGGCGAAGGCCAATCGAATCGCTGCAAGTCCTCGATCGTCTCGGCGCCGGCCAAGCCGCCTTCGACGTGAAACCACTCCTCGGTCCCCAGCACGGTGACTTTCTTCCAGCGTTCGCCCCAGAAGTTCTCCCGAATCCCCCCGGGCAAGTCGCGTAGCGGCGGTTCGGTGGCCGAAAGGACCCGAATGTCGACATCGAAACGGTCCAGCAGTGCATCCCGGTCCTTCAACTGCAAGTCTTTCAACAGCCGCTCGGTAACACACGGCTCGGCCCAATAGGCGATCGGAGCGCGGTCCGGTTGCTGATGGTTAAGGGCCGTTAGAACGCGCTCGCGCGGTGTCATCTTGTCGGTCCTCCGAGGATATATTGAACTTCTTGCAGCGTCGGAACGGCCAGATAGGCGCTGCGGGTCCATTCGCTGAGATTGCCGTGCATGTCGTGCAGGCCCACGCTCAACGCCCGCAATGGCGTCATCACAACAATCTCCACGGTTCGTGGCTACCGCTTCTTCACCGTCATGCTGATGCCGTAATTCTCCATCATGATGAACGACGTGTCCAAGGCCGGGTTCTTTGTGATCGCTTCGATGTAGCGCGGGTCGGGCATCCGGCCGTGCATGTCGTGGCCGAGGATCAGACCGCCGGGGCGAACCAGCGGCAACAACTGGTTGAGATAGTCGAGGTAGCCCTTCTTCTCGGCGTCGAAGAACAGCACGTCGATCGGTTTCTTGTGCTGCTTGATCGTCTTGTGGGCGTCGCCTTCGATAATGGTGATCAGATCATCGACGCCGGCCTTCTTGAAATTGGCCGTTGCGATCTTGACCTTCTCAGGGTCGATTTCGTGCGTAAAGACCTTCCCGCCGTTCGCTCGCACGCCCATCGCCAGCCAGATGGTCGAATAGCCGCTGGAGGTGCCGATCTCGACGACCCGTTTCGCGCCCACCGCCTCGACCAGTTGCCGCATCACGCGGCCTTCGCGGGTGGTCACATTGAGATGCCACGTGCCTTTGCTGATCTCGTCCAGAGCCGCCAGGGCCTTTTTTTCCGCATCGTTTTTCGGCACCGGCGGGCTGTCGATCTCCGGGGCCCCGTCAAACTCGAAGCCGGGCCGCACGGGACGACCCTCCGGAGGCTGCGCCAAGGTCGTGTTGATCGTAAAGGACACAACCGCCAAGGCGACGACGCTAAGAATGACATGTCGCATTGCGTTACTCCTCTCGAATACAGGGAAACGGGTTGAATGTCGTTGCGGTAACAGGCTTTATGATAGATCGGCGGGTACAGTTTTGCAACCTTTGGGAACGGCGACACTGGGGCACCGTGGAAAAGGGGGACAGGCACCGAGCCGGGGAGATTTCCGGCGGTTTTGGCATCTATTCAGGCTCGGAGCCAGTCCCCTTTTTCCACTCCGCAAAACCGACTTTGTTGTTCTCCTGGGATCTGGGTGATCCCAAGGCTCAGTCGTACAGGACCTGCTCCTTGCGCCAGTCCTTGTCCTTGTCGTAACCGAATGCCTTGACCCGGGGACGACGTTCGCGCAGCCGGACGGAATTCACGCCGAGGTTGTGGCCGGATGACTCGCGGTTCTTGCCGACACATTCCAGGCGGAGCGTGTACTTGCCCGGCTCGGGCCAGAAATCCATCAGGTGGAATTCCCACAGGTCCGGCTGGGGACGATACAGGTCGATTGGCTCGCCCAGCTTCACGCCATTGAGAATTGGCTGCCAGACGCCGTAGTCGTACGAGCGGGTGAGTTCCAAGATCAGCCGCAGCGGTTCCTTTTCCTTCACGTCGAAAGAGAACTCGACCCAACCGTCCTGTTTCGACTGGGGCTTGAAGAGCAACTGGCCGTCGGACGGCAGATAGCGTGCACCCCGTTGGACCGTCGCTTCTCCCGGCCCGTGGAATTTCGTGTCGAGCGACTCCTTGCCCCACACGAGAATCCGTTCCAGGCTGGGGAGTTTGCGATCTTCGGCTGAGGGGATTTCGGTGAACTTCTTAGACGGCCCCATCTGATACCAGTAGGCCACGCTGCTGAAGTCGTCCTCTCGCTCGTTCCAACTGTGAGGGCGGTGCTCTTTGTTCTCGTCGGGTGACATCCAACCGAACGTCTCGAACGTCACGCGGATTCCCGTGTTGAACACCAACGGGTCGTGTATGTGCCAGCGGTAGCTGCAGGTCATCTGGCCGATGATGCGGTCCGGCTGGTTCAGGTAGGGGACGCCGAAGTAGGGCGTGCTATGGCGATCCAGGCCCCAGGCCGAGAGGAAGTAGTCTTCAGTGCCCGTGCCGCGAATCGAGGGCTTGGCCTCGCCGTCGATGTAGATCTTCTCGTCCCCTTCGCCAAACCAGGACGGGCTGCGGGTGCGCACGGAGTAGACGGTGCCCACATAGTAGCCTTTGCCCTCGGCATCGAGCACGAGGTAATCCTTGCCGTTTTGGGCCGGGTATTCCTGCCGGTATTGGGCACAGAAATTCATCGTGTTCTCCGGCAGCGACTTCTTCTTGATCCAATCGATGTTGTTGTACAGCTTCCGGATCGGCTTCTTGCTCTGATTGACAATTTCGATCCGGGCCGACTTGCGAAAGGGCATGTGCCAGAAACAGTTGTAGGAATCCCCGCCCTCGACGATCACCGGCACGCTGATCACTTCCATCCGCTTGCCGAAGCAGCTCGCGAAGAACTCGCCCACGGGAACCTCGACGTCGGGCTTCTCGCGTCCGTCCCAGTAGATGCGGATCAGCATCTCCTGGTGGTTCGCGGCCCCGTCCTTGACCCAGAAATGAGGTTCGTGAAGGAACGTCATCCAGATGTGGGTGATCACGCCGGGGCCTTTCAGGTCGGCCATGACGTAGGTTTCGCCCGCCTCGATTCGGTCGGGCCGATCCATGTTGTTCGCTTCGGCGTACGGGGCGTCCTCGAGCCAGACGTTCGAGCCGGCCCGCATGCTGCGGCCTTCTTCCCATCGGGTCAGCCCCGCGAGCCCTTGCCCGAGGGCCGGCCATGCCGTGCCGATGGCAATTAAGCAGGCCGCGATGCCAAGAAAGTACGAGTGTGATTCATTACGAGACTTTTGCATGAGATTTCCCTTCGTGTTAATGATTGGACTTTTGCAACTTGGTCCCCTCTCCCTCTGGGAGAGGGTTAGGGTGAGGGCT
>CAYYOX010000133.1:0-12732 GCA_964473065.1 uncultured Planctomycetaceae bacterium
TTTCAAGGACAAAGCCAACGCGGCTCGGCCTCCGTTTCCATAGTTTCACCCTACAAGAATTCTTTGAATCACGAAAATGCTCAGTTGATTCGACCCTATCAAGTCAACCGGAATGAGACACTAGCCGCAGCACTTCGTCGTGGATTGGGCCGTTGGTGGCGATGGCCTGACCGGAGTACATGGTCGCTTGGCCCTGGAAGTCGGTGAACTTTCCGCCGGCCTCTTCGATGATCGGTGGCAACGGGGCGATATCCCAGAGGTTGACGATCGGGTCGACCATCAGTTCGGCCCGACCGGTGGCCACCATCAAGTAGCCGTAGCAATCGCCCCAAGTACGGCTAAGTCGGGCGGCCGCTTCCAAGCGGTGATAGATGTCATGGCAATCGGCCTCCTCGAAGGAGGCCACTTCGCTGGTCACGAACAGTCCCTCGGCAAGCCGGTCGCACGTCGAGACCCGGGCTGGCCGCGGCGGCTGGTCGCCCGCGATATACCAGGCCCCTTGGCCCGTGGCGGCGTAGACACACTCCCCCAAGGCCGGGATATCGATCACGCCCAGCACGCTTCGGCCCTCATGTTCGACGGCCACCAAGGTTCCGTAGAGCGGCACGCCGTGGATGAACGCTTTGGTGCCGTCGATCGGGTCGAGAATCCAACGAAATCCGCTGGTTCCCGGCCGATCGTCCATCTCCTCGCCCAGGATGGCGTCGTCGGGAAAGGCCTCGGTGATGCGATGCCGTAGGTATTCCTCAGCCCGGCGGTCGGCCTCGGTTACGGGCGAATCGTCTCCCTTGCGCTCGACTTGAAGGTCCTCGCGACGGAAGTATTCCAAGGTGATGCGACCGGCGGATCGAGCCGCGTCGAGGGCCAGTTCTAGGCGCTGGTCGAGATTTTCGATGGGGGCGGTCATGGGTTGGCCTTGCAAAGCCGCAAGCGGTTGGGTTAGCGTTTTCTTAGCATTTCTTCGCGGTAGCGGCGCATGATGTCGGATCTCAGCAGCAGGCCGACCACGCGACGCGAATCGCCGCTTCCGGTTTCGACGGGAAGTGTTTCGACGTCCCGGGCGCCGAAGTCGCTTAACGCTTCCAGCAGATTCGCGTCGGTTCGCAAGGCAATCGGGGCCAGCATCGCGATGGCCTCGGCGTTGATCAGATAGGGAGACATGTCGGAGTCGAGCACCCGAGCCAAGTCGGCCGGGCGAATGATCCCCACCAGGCGACCGTCCTCTTTCATCACCGGCAGGCTCTCGAAGTCCTCGTTCTCCTTGGCCACGCGGATGATCTCGGCCACGTTGTCCGAAGGGCGAACGGTCGGGAAATAGCGCTTCATCACGTCGCGAACCATGATATGCTCCAGGCGGTGCATTTCATGTCCCCGGGCGATCGACTCGCCGCGACGGCTGAGCTTCTTCAGGTAGATGCTCTCCGGATCGATGAAGCGGGCCACCACGCTCGCCAGTCCGGCGGCGATCATGATCGGCAGGATGATTTGATAGGTGTCGGTCATCTCGTAGACGATGAGGATTGCGCTCAAGGTTCCATGGGTCGTCCCGGCCACCACGGAGCCCATGCCGACGATGGCGTAGACGCCGGGATGAGCGGCCAACGAATCGGGAAGTATCAGATTGCACACCAAGCCGAACGAGGCCCCTAACGTCGCCCCCAAGAACAACGACGGCGCAAAGATACCGCCGGATCCGCCACCGCCCAGCGTCAGGCTGGTCACCAGGGGTTTCAACAGCGCCAAGGGGAACAGCCACCATAGCTGGGCCAACATCTCGGCCGGGCCGTCGAGCCGCAAGATCTTCTCGGCCCCTTCGTCTCTCTCGGCCGCGTCGCTACGGGTCGGCTTGGCGGCGTTCTCCAAGTGCAGCGTATGATCGACCACGCCATACCCCACGCCAAACAGCGGTGGCAACGGTAATCCGTGTTCCTGAACTTCGGCTTCGGCAGCGGGCGAAACGCGCGGCGGCATGAACGGGTACGGCTTGGACGGGTAGTAGATCACGCCGGCAATTCCCACCAAAACCCCCAACACCAAGGCCCGGGCCCACCACTGAGGTAGCCGCCGCTCGGAAACGTCTTCAACATAGTACAACAGTTTCGTAAACAGGACCGCCGCCAGCCCGCAAAGAATGCCCATCAACACGTAGGAGGGCAATTCCATCCAGGCCCCTTGGAACTTGTGATAGAGTTGCGGAAAGGCCGGATTCAACCCGTGCTCGCCACTGTGCGCCTGGACCACGTCGGCCAAGACGCTGGCGATAACGATCGGCGTGAGCGATTCGATGGCGAAGCTACCCAGGATGATCTCGCTGGCGAACATCACCCCAGCCAGGGGCGCATTGAAAGTCGCGCTGATTCCCGCCGCCGCGCCGGCGGCCACCAAGACCTTGATGTGGCGCGGCGAAAGCCCGAACCACTGGCCCGCCACGCTCCCCAACGAGGCGCCGATCTGAACGATCGGGCCTTCGCGACCGATCGACCCGCCCGTGCCGATGCAAACTCCACTAGCAAGGATCTTCACCAAGGAGACACGCGGTCGGATTCGGCCGTCATGCCGGGCCACGGCCGTGATTACCTCGGGAACGCCGTGCCCTTGCGCTTCGGGGGCAAAACGCCGGGTGAACCACGACACCAACAAGAGCCCCAAGGCGGGAACCACGCACAGCACGATAACCCATGCCCGGTTTTCCGCACTGAGTCGAACGAACGGTTCGACCGACCACTCGGTGACCAGATCGATCAGAAACGTAAAGAGGACGGCCCCATACCCGCCAAGCACACCGACGACGGACGCCAAGACCAACGTAACTGGCGCGGCGGGAAGCCGGCCTTTCGGCAGGCATCTACGCAACAGGTCAAGAAAACGATCTAAAGTTTGCACGGCACGTTAATGTAACTGCAAGAGAGAAGCCGCGGCACCCTGGACACGGCAAGAGCTTTGTAGAAGTGATCAAGGCACTTCACCCGGACGCCTCGTGTGCCGGGTCCATACGACCCCCGACAGAGGCTAGCGCCTTCGCCAAGCGACTACAGGCATAGCGGTTGCGACACCGGCAACCTTCAGCTTACCAGCATCGTCCGGCGGCCACAAGCCCCCGAAGACCGAAACCAAGGCAGTTACTTTCGCACTACTGGACTTTCGATCTTCCCGGTTCGGGAAGCAGGTGAGCCAGTTTGACCGCCTGCAACTCGCGACGGGCCAGGTCCGTGATCTCTCTCAGGGCATCCTTCAGCTTGGACTTCGATTCGGACGCCAATCCGTCTCCAATCGGCATCCCCGAGGACATGGGCCCATCGACCGCTTCGATCACGTCCAGCAAAGATATGTCTCCCGCATCACGCTCCAGGGCATACCCTCCGTCCACGCCACGAGTCGATTCCAGAATTCCGTGGGCTACAAGGTTCCGCAGAATCTGTAGCAGGAATCGCTCCGGCATCTTTCCTTCCGCCGCCAAACGGCTGCACGGAATGGGGTCTTCCGAGTCCGCCTTGGCCAGTTGCAGCGTGGCCTGCAAAGCGTATCCGACCGTTCGTGAGATCTTCATGGTATATCTCCCTCCTTGCCGGGGTGGAATATAGCATTTGCGCCGGGCCTGTCAAGTACAGGTGGGGAGGCTATTTATATTTTATTGTGGGGAATGCCTAGGGGAAAATCTTGCAGAGACCAGGGGGGCTGCGACGAGATACAGGGACACTGCGCCACAATAGGGAAGCTGGGTCTTCCGGGAAAGCTGTTTCCTGATAATTGATGCCTTTGACAGTTTGATTTTCCAGCCATGGGGGCAAAAAAATGGCCACATTGCAAGAATTTACACTCAACCGAGGGTGCGGGCTGACGTGCAAAGACCTACTTTTCATCGTCGAGCATTGCAAGGACCTACCCGATCCGAGGAGGGATCCCAATAATAGGCACAAGCGGATCGACATCATGGTGCCGTCGCTTTGCGGCCCAGAGTAATCAGAATTGGCGGCCGGCGGTGACGATTTCACGAAAATCGAGCAGTTCGGCAAACACCAAGAGGATTTCTTCCAAGCGTTTCTGGAATTGCCCAACCGCACTGCTTCGCATGACACCTTCGATTGCGTCCTCGGGCTACTCGATCCCGGTGCATTCGAGCCGTGTTGTCTGGCGTGGGGCAGGTCGTCACGAATGGAGTTCAGGGCAACGAGATCAACGCACTGTCGGAGACTATCGAAAAGCTGAACGTCGAAGGCGCCACGGGCTCATGGAATCTGCGGAATCCCGGTCGCGTGAAAAAAGGGGACAGGCGCCGAACCGGGGAGGTTTCCGGCGGGTTTGGCATCTACTGATGCTCGCAGCCGTCCCCTTTTTCCACTCCACAAACCGACTTTGCAGATCTCCTGGGTGTGGATCGGAAGAACTTGAACTGGTTGGGCGAATCGGTTAGACTGGCAGCAGCACCGGCTGACACCCGGCCGGTGACACCCGACGCCGCACAAGGATGTTGACCCGATGGGCCTGATGCGATTCGATATCTCGCTGTCTGAGCGAATCGATGACGCTGCCGTCGCGGAGGCTTACCTCTCGGGAATCGATCGGATCGCCTGGCAGGTTCAGGCTACTCTTCAGGGCAGCCAGCTCATGCTTCGGCGTGCCGTGTCCGAGTCGGGTAATCTCCACATCTCTTGGCCGATCGAGGGGTACGGCCGACCGACTCTTTCGACTAGCAGTCTGATGGAACGGCCCGAGCCCTATCGGCTGCCGCTGGAACTTGCCCGGGGTACGGTCGGACAACTCCGCAACCAACTGGCCGAATGGGAAACCATCGGTCTGAACATCCCGCCGCAAGTCAAGCAGGCGACTGCCGAGGCAGTGAAACGCTTGGGCCGGGCGGCCGTAACTCAAGACGATCCGGCGAATTCCGCGCGATTGGCCGAGGAGTCGATTCGCATGGCCCTAGACGCGGGCCGTTCCCTGGTGGCCGGTTACGTGGAGCAATCGATTGCCGTTCGGCGTCGCGGCGGTTTGAAACTTCCGACCCGGTTGGGGGCCAATCTGGGTAACTCGTTGCTCGATCAGGCCCAGTCCCAGCAGTTTGCCGAAGCCTTCAATGCGGCCGTCGTGCCCTTCACCTGGCGTGAAATCGAAGCCCGCGAAAGTAAATATCAGTGGGCCGTTTCCGATCGGCAGGTTCAATGGTGTCGCGCTGGGAAACTGAGCCTCTGCGGAGGCCCCCTGCTGAATCTCGAACCGGGCAGCCTGCCCGACTGGCTCTACCTCTGGGAAGACGACTTCGAGAACCTGCTCTCGTTCGCCTCAGAGTTCATCGAGGCGGTAGTCGGCCGATATCGGGGCAAGGTGAATTTCTGGCAATGTGCCGGGCGACTCAACTCGGCCGAGATCCTCTCGCTTTCCGAGCAGCAGAAGTTGCGGTTGGCAGCCCAAGCGATCGAACTGGTCCATCAACTCGATCCCGACACGCCCGTGTTGATTTCCTTCGATCAACCTTGGGCCGAGTATATGAGTCACCGGGAAATGGATTTTCCGCCCTTGCACTTTGCCGACGCCCTGATTCGGGCTGGCGTGGATATCTCGGCAGTTATGTTGGAGATCAACATCGGCTATCGGCCGGGCGGGACCCTGCCGCGCACGCTGCTGGAATTCAGCCGCCAACTCGACTGCTGGGCCCAACTCGGCCTGCCGCTGATGGTATCGATCTGCGTACCCAGCGACTCCGGCGACGACCCCATGGCACAACGACGCATCAAAATCTGGCCCGACATCTGGACTCCATTGGAAGAACAGGACTGGATCGCACGATACGTGTCGCTGATTCTATCGAAGACCTACGTGCAGGGCATCTTCTGGAACCAATTGCGCGACACCGATCCCCACGAATTCCCCCACGGCGGCCTATTCGACGCCCAAGGCCGCCCCAAGCCGGCCCTAACCTCGCTCCGATCCATTCGTCAGACCCATCTGCGGTAGTCCGGGCGGCCGTGCTCTTGATATTGGGGCTATATCGAGATAGCATATCCCTAAGGAGGAGAAAGCCATGTCGATCCGGGCCGACGGCCAGACTGCGAATCTCTGGAGGGATTATACGATGGCGCTGGAAGATGTGACCAATCGTCTTCGGCGAATCTGCGGGGCACTGGAGCAAGCGTCGGTGCCTTACGCCTTGGCCGGCGGACAGGCCGTTGCGCTTTGGGTGGCCAGTAAGGATCCGGCCGCCGTGCGAACCACGAAAGACGTCGATATCCTCATCCGCCGAGAAGACCTGCCGCAAGCCCGAGCGGCCGCTCTGTCTGTGGACATGGACTATTTCGAGGTGATGGGCGTGGGCATGTTTCTCGAACAGAGCGATCCCAACCCGCGACATGCGGTCCACCTGCTCTGGGCCGGCGAGAAGGTCCGTCCAAGCTACGACGCGCCTTCGCCGACCATCGATCAACAAGAAACACTACCCGGCGAGATCCGCGTAGTTTCTCTCGCCGGACTGATCCAGATGAAACTCCAATCGAACCGCGACCAGGACCGGGTCCACCTGCGCGACATGATCGACGTCGGATTAGTGCAACGCGACTTACTCACAGAACTGCCCTCGGAATTGGCAAGCCGGCTCAAAGGCCTCTTGGCCGAATCGGGACGATAAGTAAACATCAGCGTGTGGCGCAAAGCCAAGATTCCCTAAACTGCCACATTGAGTATTGTGTCCCCGGAATTTCCCCCGGAATTTCCCCGGAATTTCTGTCCCCGGAATTTCCCCCGGAATTTATCGAAGCCGCTTAATCCCTACATACCGGCCTGCCCCCAGTTTTCCTGATGTTATCATGCATTTCCGTCTAGCCAATCCGCAGCTAGCAAGGGGTGCGAGTCCCATCGTTCGGCTGGCACGTCGTATAAATCGTGCGGCCATGGATTGGCAAATCAGAAGCGCAGCCCTTCCGTCTACAACGTATCCTTCATTGGTTGGGAGGTCCATTGAATCTGAACTCGGAGGTGAATGATATGGCGTTCATACTATGTCCTGAATGCAGGAAGAATATTAGCGAGACTGCTAAGGCATGTCCGAAGTGTGGTTGTGGATTAACTCCCGAGATTGTGGCGGCCCAGAAGAAGAAGAATGAAGTGGACATCTTCAGTTTCGTGTGTCTGGGTATCAGTGGAGTTATATTCTCCGTGATTGTCGTCGGGTGCTGTGTCATGTTCAAAGACATACAAGCACGGAGTGACGCCGAAGTCCAAGCTGTACTCTCCGGCGGTCGGACAGCACCACGCTATTCCACACCGTCAAACAGTGGGGAGGAGTTTATGCAACGCTTGCAGCGCGGAGTTGGCAAAGGAGCCAGTTGGGACGACGTGGACGAATACATAATGGACGACCGGATGGGTCTCAGCCCGGCGCAAAAGGCCGCCTACCAACGCGGCCGGGCGGGAGCGCTGCGCGATCTGGAATACGGGACGCCCTAGAAACAATAAGAGAATTATAAAGGGGTCGGGAGTCTCTGTTGTGTTTGTCACGTGATTGCAAGATTAAGGACTTCCGACTCCTTCAATGCTTCGTAAGTGCTTGCTTCACTGTTTCGGAAACATTGACTTGTCTGGTATCGCTTCAAGCGCCTTTTGAACGGTATTCGTGAATTCCCGAAGCGACTCCAATTGCTTCAGTACGTTTTTCAAAACGTACTCATCTAGCTCAACCGTGGACTTGTCGCCCTCAGGTTCTCCCGACGGCGAATTCTCGCCAGCACACTCTTTGCACTCCCGATGTTTTCGGTATACCCGTATGCCCTCAAGCTGACCCCATCCAGACGGCCATGATGTGGGAGGGCGGTCTCGTGTACAGTCTTGCGATCGCACCTATCACAGTGCCACATTTGGTCTTGGTTTGGGCCTCGCTTATTCATCGTTGTCTCCAGGCAAACCTTCTTGCTTCTCCAGAAACGATACGTCACGTCCTATATCCATGCAAATGGGAGCTAGGGAAAACTGGGGCCACCCATAACCGACTCCGTGTCACCCCCGCATTCTTTTCCGGGTTCTTCCTATAAAGCCGCGACCGTTGGTCGCGCCAGCGTGTCGTAGCGGGACGTTCTTGCAGTGTTTGAGGCGCGACCAACGGTCGCGGCTTTATAACACACGCGGGCGCGGCTTTGTGTGACGGGCTAAGCGGCTGACTTCTTGCCGTAGAGATATGGATTCATGGTGGGGTCGTTGTACATCTTGCACTGCCGGTAGACCTTCAACTGCTTGCGGCCGGCAAAGATGTCGTCGAGCAGGTGGCGCAGCGAAGTCGAGAGGTCTTCGTGTTGGGCGTGGAGGATGTCGAGCTTGGCTCGGGCTTTCTCGCGATGCGATTCGGCCGCCTCGGGGCGAGAAGCTTGCTCCTGCATGTGGTAGATGCGCAACGACATGATCGACAGCCGGTCGATCGCGCTGCCGGGCGTTTCGGTGTTCAGCGGGGCCTCGGGTTCGAGTTGAACGTCGGCCGCACGTAGCATTCCGATCATGTGGTCGTCGAGCTGCTCGATCAGGTCGTTTCGCTGCTGGTTCAGCTTGTCGATATTGCGTTTGACCTGGGCCAACTCGGCTTCGGAGACGTCGGTGCTCCGGGCGATGTCTTCCTGGTGCCAGAGCCGATAGTTCTGCTCGTGCTGCCGGCAAACCAGTTGATGGAGATCTTCGTAGGGGTTCTCGATGTCGCGCCCGTGCCACTGCTGGACGGTCGCTCGCTGCAAGTCGGTAATTGCCGAAACGTCGATCATCGTTTCCTCTCACACTTCAGGGCCACAAAAAGGGGGATAAGACGGGCCGCGGCAAGATAGCGATTTTTCAGTCCAGCAACAATACGAGAAAATCGGTTCGCTGGAGGCGGATTGACGGGAGGAAAAAAGGGAAAGGGGGAAAATGGGAAAAGCACGGGAGGAACAAGGTAATAACTGGACTTTTGCAAATTGGTCCCCTCTCCCTCTGGGAGAGGGTTAGGGTTTGCGAGTTTTTTCTAGGCCCTCACCCCCGGCCCCTCTCCCAAAGGGAGAGGGGAGGTTGAATTCGCGTTTTCCCCTTTTCCCCCTTTCCCTTTTTTCCTCCCTTTAATCCTCCCCCCATAAGAACCTGCTGCCGCCTGATGTTGATTTATTTCCGGGGCCTTGGTACTAAGTGGGGCTTGGGGGCCGGGCGGAAAACTTGTTTATGCGATCGGGGTTGGCTGAATGCGGGTGATTCAACGGATTTCTTCCAAAACGGCGTGCGCCGTCGTGGGCGCGGCCTTCGAGGCGGCGCGGGCCGATTTCCCGGCCGTGGTGCGCATTGAAACGACCAACGCCTGTAACGCCCGATGCACGATCTGTCCCCACGACCAAATAAAACGCCCCATCGCCCGAATGGACGACGAACTGTTCGGTCGGCTGATCGACCAATGTGCCGACGGCCGATGCAAGGAGGTCCACCTGCACAATTTTGGCGAGCCGCTGCTGGACAAGCATCTCCCGCAACGGGTTCGCATGGCAAAAGACCTCGGGATTGCCAAGGTCAAGATCTTCTCCAACGGGTCGCTGCTGAGCAAGGATCGCGCCCGGGAATTGGTCGAGGCCGGGTTGGACGAAATCAAAATCAGCTTCGACGGTGCGACTCGGGAGGAATTCGAGCGGATTCGCGTCCCCCTGAAATTCGACGATGTGGTCGGGAACATCAAGGACCTTGTGGCCGTACGGAACGAGATGGCCTCGCCCATGAAGATTCGCGTGGCCTGTTGCAGTACGACCGACAAGCAGGGTACCATGCAGTCCTTGGAGCGGATCGTCGACGGTTTTTCGTTCGGCAAGATCCACAACTGGGGCGGTGAGAGCAACGGCCGGCCGCCGGGGAAGGTTCGCAAGCCCTGCTCGCGGATCTGGCGCACGTTCACCGTACTTTCGAGCGGCGAGGTGGCCCTGTGTTGCCTCGACTACGACGGGCAGTGCATCCTCGGCCGGCTCGACGAGAACACGACCATTCGCGACATCTGGAACGGCGACGCCTATCGCCGCATAAGACTCCAACACCGGCAGGCCCGACAGGACGAAATAGAACTGTGCCGTCATTGCACCAAGGCGTTCGTATGAGCAGAAGAAAACGGGATTATTTTGAAAAGACTCGCCCCGAAAAGGCGCGCAAGGTTTCGACCCAGACGCTCTTCCTGGCGGCTGTCGTCATCACCGGAGGGTTGCTCGTGACTTACCTGATCCTCGCGGGCGGAGGCGGTCCGAACGGCAATGCCGAGGCGGCCGTTTCCCAACTGCAATTGGAAGACATCCCGTTCGACGGCGCCAGGGCCTACGAATACTTAAAACGTATCTGCACGCTGGGGCCGCGGCCGAGTGGCTCGGCGGGCATGGCTCGGCAGCGGGAGATGGTGATGGAGCACTTTCGCCAATGCGGCGGGCAGGTCGAATTGCAATCGTTTCGCTACCGCCACCCGGTCGACGGCTCGGCCGTGCCGATGGCCAACGTGATCGTGCGTTGGCATCCGGAGAGGACCGAGCGAATTCTGCTGTGTGCCCATTACGACACGTTGCCCTTTCCCCTGAGGGATCCGCAGAATCGACGCGGTACGTTTGTCGGCGCCAACGACGGTGCCAGCGGCGTGGCCCTGCTGATGGAACTGGCCCATCGGATGCCGCAGCTTCAGTCCAACTACGGCGTCGATTTCGCGCTGTTCGACGGCGAGGAGTTCATCTTCAACGAACGTCAACCGTACTTCATCGGCTCGCGGTACTTTGCCGAAAGGTACGTTAAGGATCGCCCGCCATACCGCTATCGATACGGCGTGTTGTTAGACATGGTCGGCGACGCGAAGCTGCAAATCTACCAGGAACGCTACAGCATGCGATGGAAGGACACGCGGCCGTTGGTCGAAGACATTTGGGCGACGGCCCGGCGGTTGGGTGTGAAGGAGTTTATCCCGCGCAAGGGGCATACGATTCGCGACGACCACCTGCCGCTGCACAACGACGGCAAGATCCCCTGCTGCAACGTGATCGACTTCGACTATCCCTATTGGCACACCCAGGCCGACACGCCGGATAAGTGTTCCGCGTTGAGTTTGGCCAAGGTCGGGTGGGTGATTAGCGAGTGGCTTCAGGCGGTGCGGTAGGACGTTTTTGGTTGCGCATTGCAAAGCCGCAAGCGGCTACTTCCCCAACAGCTCGTCGACTGCGGCGCCGATGTCGGGACGGGCCATGAGCGTTTCGCCGACCAGCATGGCGCCGACGCCGGCCGACTCGAGTCGCTCGACGTCCTCTCGCGTTCGGATTCCGCTTTCGCCCACAACCACGCAATTGTCGGGTACTTCGCGGCACAGGCGGATCGTGTGTTCCAGATCGGTCTTGAAAGTGCGAAGATCACGATTGTTGATCCCCACCAGCTTGGCGCCGATGCCGAGCACCCGGGGTAGGTTGTCCGGCTCGAACAGTTCGACCAGCGGCGTCATGCCCAATTCGATTATCGCGTCGTGAAGCGGACCTAGCAGCGAGTCGTCGAGGCACTCGGCAATCAGCAGCACGGCGTCGGCCCCGGCCGCACGCGCTTCGAGCACTTGATAGGGATCGACGATGAAATCCTTCCGCAACACGGGCAGATCAACCGCCACACGGACGTCGCGCAGGTAGTCGAGGCTTCCTTGGAAATAGGGTCGATCGGTCAAGACGCTGATGCAACTTGCTCCGTGCTGTTGATAGATCTTTGCGATCTCGACCGGCTGGAAGTCCTCGCGGATCACGCCCTTGCTGGGGCTAGCCTTCTTGACCTCGGCAATCAAGCGAACGGGCCCTCCGGTGGCCAGCGCGGCAAAGAAATCACGCACCGGCAGCGCCTCGGCCAAGCGTTCCCTCAAGGCAGCCTCGGGCGTCTCGGCCTTCGCCTGCTCGATCTCGCCGCGTTTGGTATCGACGATCTTATCAAGAATCGTAGGCATCTCTCGTCACTTCCCAAGCCGCCAGTCGTTTAGCCGTCGCCGGCACGGCGATGAGAGTCGAACCTACGGCCTCATCGCCGTGCCGGCGACGGCTAAACAAGTTCTTAATGCTTAAAATGCCGCCGGCCGGTGAAGATCATCGGCAGGCCGTGCTGGTTGCAGGCGGCGATGATTTCGTCGTCTTTTCGGGACCCACCCGGCTCGATGATGGCGGACACGCCTGCGGCGGCGGCCGTTTCGATCGAATCGGGGAAGGGGAAGAAAGCGTCCGACGCGAGCACCGATCCGGCGATCCGATCGCCGGCTTTCTTGATCGAGATCTCGACCGAGTCGACACGGCTCATCTGGCCGGCCCCGGTCCCCAGCAACATGCCTTCCTTGCAGAGGACGATGGCGTTGGACTTCACGTGCCGCACCATTTCCCAGGCGAATCGCAGGTCTTCCATCTGCTGATCGCTGGGCTGGGCTTCGGTGACGACTTTCCAATCTTCTTCCGGGTCGGGCAAGGTGTCTGCCTGTTGCATCAGTGCCCCGCCGCCGATGCACCGGAATGCGAACCGCGATTCTTCCCGGCTCACCTCACCGACCTTCAACAGTCGCACGTTATCCTTCCACTTGGGCTTGGTGGTGAGGATCGCAACGGCCTCTTCGTCGAAGTCGGGCGCGACGATCGCCTCAATGAACATGCCCGGCTCGGTCAAGACTTCGGCCGTTTCGGCGTCGACCGTGCGGTTCAATCCCAAGACCGACCCGAACGCGCTGAGCGGATCGCCGGCCATGCCGCGCCGCAGGGCCTCGGCCAGGGTATCGGC
>CAYYOX010000134.1:0-1493 GCA_964473065.1 uncultured Planctomycetaceae bacterium
GGAATACAAACGGCACTGCTTCTGCGAAGCAGTGGCACACGCGATCGTTGAAGGCCGACCACTCCTTATAACCATCATGACCTTTGCCAACATTGCACTGCTGGGCGGAATTGGGCTAGTGGCACTGCCGATCGTGCTGCACTTGATCATGCGCCGCAAGCCGCGGTTGTTGGAATTCCCGGCGATGCGGTTCATCCAGAAGCAGCACGATACGAACCGGCGTCGGTTGCGATTGCGGCATTGGCTGCTACTGGCGTTGCGTGCCGGTGCGATCGGGCTGCTGGCCTTCGCCTTGGCCCAGCCGAGCGTGAAGTTCGGCGGCGGTCTCGGCAGCCAGGAAGCCCCGGTGGCTGCCGCCTTGATCTTCGATGCCGCTCCTCGTATGCAATACCGGCACGAAAACCGTACCCGGCTGGAAGTGGCCGAAGAGCTGGGCCTCTGGGTGCTCGACCAATTGCCCAGCGGCTCTCAGATTGCCGTGCTCGACACGCGGTCCGGCGTGGGAACATTGCACGACGATCCCGGGATCGTGCGGCAGCGAATCGGGCGGCTCGAGACGGTGGCCAATTCGCAACCCTTGACCGAGGTGCTCGACCGGGCCGCCCGACTGCTTGCCCAGAGCCCCTTGCCACAGCGAGAGATCTACGTCTTCACCGACCTTTCCCGGGCGGCCTGGCCCGCCGATCCGGCCGCGGCGTTGCAAGAACAAATCGCCGAGACCCCGGGCATGGCGATCCAGTTGATCGACGTGGGCGTCCGGCAGCCGACCAACTACGCCTTGGGCCGGATGCAGCTTTCCGGGCAGGTGCTCTCCAACCGCGGGTCGCTGCAAATCGAAACCACCCTCTCGCGCATCGAAACGGCGCCCGAGGACGAAACCACCGACCGAACGGTCGAAGTGCATCTGTTGGACCAAGATCGCAATCCACAAAAACGGAGCCAGCAAAACATTACGCTGCGGCCGGGCGAGTCGCGGCAGGTCGACTTTCGCATCGAGTCGTTGGACGTGGGCACGCACGAAGGGTTTATTCGGGTAGTAGGCCAGGACGGTTTGGCCGAGGACGACGTGCGGTTCTTGACCGTCGAGGTCAAACCCCCGTGGCGGATCCTGGTGGCCGCTCCCAAGCCGAGTCAGGATTACGCCCTGTTCCTGACCGAGGCCTTGGCCCCGGAACTCTATCGCAAGCAGGGGCAGGCCCGATTCGATTGCCAGGTGGTCGATCTCCAGCGGCTCACGCAGTACGATCTGACGGACATCGCGGCCGTGTGCCTGGTCGATCCGAAACCGATGGAACCGGCCGTATGGCAGAAGCTGGCCGACTACGTGGCGGAAGGCCATGGGCTGGGCGTTTTCCTGGGCCGCAATGCGCGACCGGTCGATTCGTTCAACACGCCGCTGGCTCAGAAGCTGTTGGCCGGCAAGCTGATCCGTCAAGCCCGCACACCCGACGGCGACGTGTGCCTTGCGCCGCAGAGTTTTCAGCATCCCGTGC
>CAYYOX010000134.1:1503-12705 GCA_964473065.1 uncultured Planctomycetaceae bacterium
TTGCCGGCTTTTGGGTTTGGCAACTAGAGGCCGCGGCCGGGACGTGTGTCGGGCTGTCAGACGGCGGGCCGGTCGCGTTGGAATGGGCGCACTGCAAGGGACGCGTGTTGACGATGACCACGCCCGTCTCCGATCGACCCAATCGTCAGGCGTGGAACCTTTTGCCGGTCGGCGATGCCTGGCCGTTTCTGGGATTGATGCACCAGATGACCGGCTATCTGGTCGGCAGCGGCCAGCAGCAGTTGAACTACCATGCCGGGCAGGCGGCCGTGTTGCCGCTGGACCCCACGAACCGACAGCGAACCTATTTGCTGACCACCCCGGACGAGTTGAACTTCCCGTTGGCGGCCGACTTGAAACAACACCAACTGGTCGTCAGCTCGACCGAGAAGGCCGGCAACTATCGGATTCAGGCCCCCGGAAGTGCCGACCGCGGTTTCAGCGTGAACCTGACGCCCGAGCAGACCGAACTTCGGCGGATCGGCGAGGACGAACTGACCGAGCTATTCGGCCCGTTCGACTATCGGCTGGCCCGCACGCGAACCGAAATCGAACGCGGCCTAAGCGAGGCCCGAGTAGGCCGCGAACTGTTTCCCGCCCTGATCCTCCTGGTGGCCCTAACACTGGCCGCCGAGTATATCGTTGCCAACAAGTTTTACAAGCAGTGACGGTCCCGTCCCCACGCAGAGCGTGGGAACCAGATTGAACTCCCATGCCCAACCTATCCTTCTATCCCGTCGGCAATAGCTACCTGCTGGTGTGCGTTGCTGCGCTGGTGATGCTGGGATTGCTCATGGTGGGGCCGGGACGCGGCGTGCTAAGCCGACGGAAGCGGCTCGTGTTGGCCGCCTTGCGAGCGGCCGCCATCATGCTGGTCGTGCTGGCCATGCTCCGGCCCACTTTCGTGTATACCGAAACCACGAAACAGCCGGCCACGCTGATCGTCATGGCCGATCGGTCCCGCAGTATGTCGGTCCCCGATCTGCCCGACGGCGAAACACGCTGGGAAGCGCTCCGCCGGACTGTGGCCAATGCCGAAGACGCTCTGGCCGAGTTGGCGCAAGATTTCACGATCAAAGCCTACACGTTCGACTCCCAAGCCCATCCGGCCAAGGTCGACGGCGGCAAGATCACCTTGGATCCGGAACCCGACGGAGACCAAACGGCGATCGGCGCCGTGCTGCAGGACCTGATCACCGAACATGAAGAGGCGGGCGAGCGACTCTTGGGCGTCGTGCTGCTTAGCGACGGGGCCCAACGCGCTTATGCGCCTCGCGATGTGGCGCCGCAGACGGCCGCCGCGCGATTGCGTCGGCTGGATTGTCCGCTGTTCACGCTCCCGCTGGGCCAATCCCGCGGCCTGGGCCAAGCGCAGGACGTGGCCGTCACCGAATTGCCGATCAACCAGAGCGTGTTCGTGAAGAACCAACTCGCCATCAGCGGCCGGATTCGCATCGACGGGTACGTCAACCGCGAGATTCCCGTGAGTGTTCTGTTCGAGACATCGCCGGGCAAGATGGAAGTGGTGGCTCAAGAGAATCTCAAGGCCACGGCCGACGGCCAATTGCTGCCGATCCAGTTCAGCTATGCTCCGCAGGTCCCCGGCGAGTTCAAACTGACCCTGGAAGTGGCCCAGCAGCCGGGCGAGTTAGTGGTGACCAACAACCGGCTGAGCACGTTCGTCAATGTGCTCAAGGGCGGGCTGAACGTGCTCTACCTGGAAGGGACCCTGCGTCGCGAGATCAAGTTCCTGCGGCGCGCGCTGGATGCCTCGGCCGATATCAACGTCGATTTTGTGCGCATCGATCCCCGCCATTCGGAGACCCGGCCCGGCAACATGCCCGAGCGGTTCCAGGCGGGCAAGTACGACGTCTACATCCTGGGCGACCTCGACTCGACGGCCTTCGAGGGCAACGAGCTGCGCGATTTGGCCCAGGCTGTCGAGCAGGGCGCCGGGCTGATCATGTTGGGCGGCTTTCACAGTTTCGGGCCCGGCGGATATGCTGCTACGCCGTTGGCCAAAGTCCTGCCCGTGATGATGAACAACAACGAACGGCAACGGCTCGGCGACCCGCCGCGCAAAGATGTCCACGTCGCCGGCCCGTTGCTCATGCGGCCGACCCGGCTGGGACTGCTCCACTTCACGCTGATGTTGGCCGGCAATCGCGAGGAGAACGAATCCCTTTGGCGCAAGCTGCCGCCGTTGAGCGGGGCCAATCGGTTCACGACCTCCGCGCTGGCCCCCGGGGCAATGACCTTAGCCAATGCCGGCTCGCGCACGCCGCTGTTGGTCACACACAATTATGGCACGGGGCGAGTGATGGCATTCGCCGGCGATTCGACCTGGCGGTGGCCCCTGCACGGGTTCGGATCGGCCCACCGCCGCTTCTGGCGACAAATCATCCTCTGGCTGGCGCGAAAAGACCAGGTGATCGACGGCAATGTTTGGGTGCGGTTGAGCAAGCGGCGTTTCGCGCCCACCGAACGGGTCGAGTTGACCGTGGGCGCCCAATCGGCCACCGGCGAGCCGATCGCCAAGGCCAAATACGAAGCATCGATCGTATTGCCCGACGGAAGCCGTCGCCCCTTGACGCTGGCCCGGCAAGGCGACCAAATGGCCGGCTGGTTCCGCGATACGCAGGCCGCCGGCGACTATGCGATCGAAGTCACGGCCAGCGACCAGGGGGAAGTATTGGGTTCCGCCCGGGCAAGGTTCCTGGTCTTCAGCCAAGACCTGGAATTGGACAACGCCTCGGCCGACGCAGCCGCTCTGGAGAGCCTGGCCGCCATGACCGGCGGCGAGTCGCTGGCCCCCGAGCAGCTTCCGGCACTCATCCGACGACTGACCGATCAGACCGAGCACCTGGAAATCCAGCAGCAGACCAAGCTCGCATTTTGGGACACTTGGCCCTTTTTTCTGCTGATTGTAGGGTTATTCACCCTGGAATGGTACCTGCGAAAACGCTGGGGTCTGGTGTAGAAACGGGCGGACTGCTGCGGATTGACGACCGGGCTGTTCGTCTAGATTCCCGCTAAGGCGGCCAATCCCCCTTTACACGAGCGGGTGAATTGCCGAATATATAGCTTCTTGATTCTCGCACAGCCAATGAGCGGCTCCGGACCGACAAGCCGGAGAAACCGGGCTTCGCGCTGGTGCATTGGCAATGCAAGGCTCAATAGTGATCGATGCAGGCGGCCCCCGTCGTAACTGGGAGGTCGTGATTTTTTTTGCTCCGTAATAGGATTCGCCATGTCCGATCAAATTCCCATGACCCGTATTGGCTACGACAAAATCAAGGCCGATCTAGATCAGCTACACACCGTCGAGCTACCTAAGATCCTCGAACGCTTGGCCAACGCTCGGGCCGAAGGCGATCTGGGCGAAAACGCCGAATACCACGGCTCCCAGGAGAGTCGGGCCCTGATGGAAGCGCGGATCAACGTGCTGCGAGACAAACTTGCCCGGGCCGTGCTGGTCGACCCGTCCAAGCTACCCAAGGACAAGGTCGGGTTCAGCTCGACCGTGCTCGTGAAGGACCTCGACTTCAACGACGAAGAAGAGTTCACCCTGGTCGGCGCCGGCGAGGAAGATTACGACACGGGCAAGATCCTCTTCACCAGTCCCTTGGCCCAAGGTCTGGTGGACAAGAAGGTGGGCGACAAAGTCGAAATCGAGGTTCCCCAAGGAACAGTGAAGTTCGAGATCCTCGAGATCCGGTTCGAGGAGTAGGCGGCTACAGTAGGCGGCTACGCCAGCCCGTAAAAGGCCGCCGCGTTGTCGTGAAAAAGCTTCTGGGCGAACGTCTCGCCGCGCGAGCGGACGATCTGTTGAAGCGCCTCGACCCACTGACGCAACGCGGCCGCGGCCGTGCAGACGGGCCAGTCGCTGGCAAACATCACCCGATCCGGCCCAAAGGCGTCGATACAGAAATCGATGATCGGGGCCAAGTCGTCCGGCGTCCACGTCTCCTTGGGCGCCAAGGCCACTATGCCCGAAATCTTGCAGACGACATTCTTCCGCCGGGCTAACTCGGTAATACCGTGGCGCCACTGATCGACTTCCGTCTGCCTGGTGCTGTCGGCATCGAAGGCCTTCGGGTCGGCATTGCCGCAGTGGTCGAGGATGAATCGCGTGTCGGGACATTGATCGACCAATCGGGCCGACTCGGGTAACTCGGTCCACGGCGTGCAAAGGTCGAAGCTCAGCCCCAACTCACCCAACAGCCGAATGTCGCGAATGAACTGCTCGCCACGGAAGGACTTCAAGTCATCGACGATATGCCGCACGCCTTTGACACAAGGGCTCTGCTTGAAACGGTTGATATACGAGGCGAAACCGTCAGTGCCGGGCTGGCCGCCGATCACGGCGCCCGTCATCGGATTGTCGTCGCGGCCACACAACTCGATCACGTACTCGGCCTCGGTAACCAGATCTCGCCGGTCGACATCCACCTCCATGTAGACCGATTTCACCACGTTCACGTCCTGGATTGCTTCCAGATAATCCTTCATTTCGAAGCTGTGGTTGATGTGCGGGGCCGATTCGAGCCATGGCAGACGGAGCTTATCGAGGTCCCACAGGTGTTGGTGTGTATCGATGATTTGCATTTTGGTTGTCCTTTCTTCGGCCTCCGCATGACTTTGCCACATGCAGGTCGAGGCGGCGGCTAAGCGTGTGCTTCGTTCGAGAAACTCGCGACGGTTGATCATATTGTAAACCTACGGCCCGGCGTAACCGGAAAAGAGCCGCCCGAAGCCTTGGGGATAGGGCAGCGGCTTGGCGTTGGGCATGTCGATCCGCGGTGTGGTTTCCAATTGTTCTTTGCCTTGCCGAATGGCGGAAAGCGCGGCCTGATAGGCTGAGGCATTCTTGTCCTTGAAAGCTCGCAAGACGCGGCTGAACTCGGGATGCGTGAGGTTCACTTCCGCGTCGCCGATCTGTGTGATCCCTTGGCCGGCACACGCTTCCCTTAAAGCCGCCAGCCACGGACCGGCCCAAGCGTCGCGCGAGCCGGCCGTGCCCGGTCGGGTGTGTTCGTAGCTGGGGTAATACGGCACATTGGCGTCGATCCAAGCGTAGATCCGCCGCCGGCTCTGGTCGTCCATGTCGACTTGGCCGTCATGCCCGCTCTCGATCAGCTCGGTCAGTTTGCTGACATACGAGCCGGTCGAAAGGGGGCGAAAGTTGCCGGTGGGCCCCTCGAGCAGCCAGTAGAACTCGATCAGACGCCGCTCGGTGAGTTGGTCGTAGGCCATGTTGAAGAACCGCGTCTTGTCGCCCGAGAGGTCAAGATCCCCCTCGAGCTTGTCGCCGCGGTGACATTCAACACAGTACCGATCGAACGCGGGCTGAACATGGCGCACGAAATCGACCGGCCCGGCGCCCCAAGCCGGCGGCGTGACGGTTCGCGGCGGACTGCGCAAGGCGATGGTCGCACGAACGGGCGGCGCCATCGAACGCGGCTCGTGGCAGCCGATGCAGCCTTGCGTCTCGCCCGGCATGACCTGGGTGACCGATCCCATGCGGCAGAGTTCCTTGCCCGAGGCGTCAAGGAGTTGGAAGTAGAGCTCGCGGCCGGCCGGGACCTTGAAGTAGGCCGACCCGTCCTCTTCAATCGGCACGGTGCCGAAACACTCCTTCACGTAATACGTACCGCGACCGACCAGCGGGTCCTGGTCGTAAGCCCGCTGACCCCGCATGTTGGTACGCTTCGCCACGGTCGACATGACGCGGATTTCCTTGGCCATGCCACGTTTCACCCCGAGAAGGCCCCGGTAGACGTCCTGTACGAAGAACGCGCCCGTGTTTGACGCCAGCGAGTCGCGATTCTGTGCATGGGCCGTGCCGGGAATCTGAGTCGCCGTGCGACGCGGGACCAAGGGCACGGGACTGAAGCACGAGAGGTTGGGATCTTCGTAAAGCGGCGCCCTGTGACCCTGTTCGTCGAGCAGAAGCAAACGATATCGGCCCGGTCCGCCTTGCTCCGGAGGCGGGCCGCCGTAGGCCGTCAGGAACAGATTCGGACCGACCGGATACGGGTCGCGATAAGACCAGCGAAACGACCGATCGCCCGGTTCCCAGTCGGCGGGCTCTCGGCTCGGTTGATAGTCGATCTCGGGCGTGATGTTGCGCAGTCCGGCAAGGTTCTCCAGGCCGTGCCGCCGATCGATAATCCCGATCGCCCCGACCGGATTCTGATGATGCGGGGCCATGGTGCAGATGAACTTCTCCGTGCCGGGGATCGACTTGGCCTGCCAGAGCACGTTCGGGTTGGTGATCGTGTTGCCGAAGAATAATCGCACCCCCGTGCCGTCGGGGTTGATCGTCCAGAGGCTTTGCAGCGTGAAGATGCTTTTGTCCTGGTATTCCCAACGCGTGAACAGGATGCTCCCGTTGTCCAGCAGCCAGGGCGAGTAGTCGCCGAGCGTGCCGAACTCGATGCGGCGGAGGTTCTCGCCGTCGGCGTCGATGGTAAACAGAGCACAGGCCGGGCCGGGCTGGCACATCTGATAGGACTCGACGCGCGTCGAGGCGAAGCAGATTTCGCCGCCCGGCAGGTAGATCGGGCTGACGTCGTGATACGGCCCGGTCGTCAGTTGTCGCAGCCCGCTGCCGTCGAGGTTGATCTCATAGACATGAAACGAGTCGTCCTTGCCCAGTTTCATCCAGGCAAACAGCAGCTTCCCGGCGTCCGGCGAAAGGCTCATGTCGAAGACCACGCCGTCGTCGGAAGAGAAGATCTCTTTGGCTTCCTGGTCCGGCGTGCCGGGGTCGTAGACGCAGATGCTTCCGCCGGGTTGAAATACGTCCCAACACAAGAGCGTACCGAACCCGAACGGCGGTCGGAAGTAGTGCCGCTTGATGAAGGCAACCTTGGGACATTCCGCGCGCATCGCTTCGGCCCGGTCCGGGTTCGTTTCATCGGCCACGGCAAGAGCCGTGCCGAGTAGCAACGCCATCGCAAGGACGGCATAACATGGCCGCGTCAACAGGTTCCCGTTTTTCGAGCAAGCTGCGTTCATGCCTTATAGTGTATCAGCCCATACGGGTCCCCGGCAAGCAGGAGCAATGCGAAGTCGGTTTTGTGGAGTGGAAAAAGGGGACTGGCTCCGAGCATGAATAGATGCTAAACCCGCCGGAAATCTTCCCTGCTCGGTGCCTGTCCCCTTATTCCACGTGGGTGTTGCACTTGGCGGGGAAATCGCTTATGATGGGGCCTTTCGTGGAAAATGACCATTTTGTCCCACTTTACGGAGGCTCTGCCATGCGTTCTCGATTCACTCCCCGCCGTCTTCTGTTGACCGCCGCCCTGCTGGCCGGTTGTATGTGGACTTCCAACCTTTCAGCCGAGCGGCCGTTCAACGGGCCTTATTCGGGCGCGAATCTCAATCGGCTCGCCTTTCCCATCGGCGGCATGGGGGCCGGCATGTTCTGCCTGGAAGGGACCGGCGCCATCTCCCACATGTCGGTCCGCCATAACCTCGAATTCACCCACGAGCCGACCACCTTCGCCACGCTCTGCGTGCTGGGCGAAGGCGATCAGGAAAACGTCGCTCGGGTGATCGAAGGGCCGATCCCCGATTGGAAATACTTCGGCGCGCCCGGCACGGGCAGCGGGGCCGGGGGCAAGGCGTTCGGGTTCCCTCGTTTTCGACAGGCGGAGTTTCTGGCCCGATTCCCGTTCGCCTCGATCAAGCTCCAGGATAAGGCCGTGCCGTTCGATGTCGAGATCGTCGGCTTCAGTCCGTTCTCGCCTCCGGATCCCGACCCGGCCAGCCTGCCGGTCGGCGCGTTGGAGTATCGCTTCAAAAACACCTCCAAGGAAACACGCCGGGCCGTCTTCTCGATGAACACCAGGAACTTCATGGGCAGCAAGGGATCCATCGGGCCGATCAACGGCGGGTTCGTGCTCTATGCGACCGCCGGGAACGATCGCGAGAAGAACGGCGCCTTTGCCTTCGTCGTCGACGGGCAGAAGACGATCGTCGACCATTGTTGGTTCCGCGGCGGTTGGTTCGACGCGCTGACTCTCGCCTGGAACAACGTCGAGAAGGCGATCCTGCTAGACAACCCGCCCGTTCCGGGCAACGCGCCGGGCGCCTCGCTGTCTGTCCCCTTCACACTCAAGCCGGGCGAAGAGAAGACCGTTCGCCTGTTGACCAGTTGGTACGTCCCCAACACGAATCTCAAGTACGGAAACCGGACCAGCGGCGGGCCGGCCTTCCGCAAGTCGCCCTCGCACGGCACGGCCCCGAACGCCACTCAGCAACCCGTCTCCGGATTCCTGGGCAAGGGACTGGCCAATACGGTTGACCCCGGCGGCGACGGCCCGACGGGAAACCTGACCTCGCCCGAGGCGGAAGTGACGAAAGGCTATCTGCATTTTCTGGTCGGCGGCGGCAACTTGGCCGGCAAGACGTGCGTCAACCTGCTGGTCGACGGCAAGGTGGTCCGCTCGGCCTGCGGCAAACAGAACGAGCGGCTGACTTGGGCTACGTTCGATTTGGCCAAACTGAAGGGACAAAAGGCCAAAATCCAGATCGTCGACCAGCAGTCGTCGGTCGCCTGGGGACACATCCTGGCCGACCACTTCGTGGCCAGTGACGAACCGCTCGACGCCCTGCGCACCGGACAAGGCAACGCGATCGTCACCGACCCCGACCGTGTGATCGTGCTGCAGGATTTCGAGGGCGACGACTACGGCCCGTGGAAGGCCGATTCCCAAGAGGAAGAGGAGGAGCCTTGTTGCCCGGATGGCGAGTGCGAGCAGGAGATCCCTTCGACCTATGTGCCCTGGTACGCGACCCAGTTCGATAGTATCCAGGTGCTGGCCGACTTTTGGAAGACGAACCACGCGGAACTCCGCCGCCGCAGTGCGTTGTTCCGCGACACGTTCTACGACACGACCTTGCCGCCGGCGGTGGTCGAGGCGGTGGCGGCCAACCTGACGATCCTCAAGTCGCCGACCGTGCTGCGTCAACACGACGGACGGCTCTGGTGCTATGAAGGTTGCACTGACACGGGCGGTTGTTGTTCCGGGTCCTGCACGCATGTCTGGAACTACGCCCAGGCCATCTGCCATCTGTTCCCCTCGCTGGCACGCGGGATGCGACAGACCGAGTTCTTCGAGTCGCAAGACAAGACCGGACGCCAGGCCTTTCGCGGCAACTTGCCGATCGCGCCCGGCGGCGGGTCGTTCGACGCCGCGGACGGACAGCTTGGCGGGATCATGAAGGCCCATCGCGAGTGGCGGGCCTCCGGCGATCAGAAGTGGCTGCGCGCGTTCTGGCCGCGGGTCAAGCGGAGCCTCGACTACATGGTCGAGAAGTACGACCCTCGCCACACGGGCCTGCTTGAAGAAGACCACCACAACACCTACGACATCAACTACTTCGGACCCGACGGACATTGCGGAAGCTTCTACCTGGGCGCCTTGGCCGCGGCTGTGAAGATGGGGCAGGCCGCCGGCGACGACGTCTCGCTCTACGAGGAACTGCTCGAGAAGGGCAAGAAGCGGATGGTTGCCGAGCTGTACAACGGCGAGTACTTCATCCAGATCGTGCAGAAAGAGGGCCTCGATAGCAACTTCCGGCCGATCAATCCCGACGATCAGAGCGCCGCCTATCGCCAAGTGGCCGAAATCGTCAACCTGCAAGGGCCCAAGTATCAGTACGGCACGGGTTGTCTTTCCGACGGCGTGCTCGGGCTGTGGATGGCCGACGTGTGTGGTATCGACGACGAGATTATCGACCGCGAAAAGGCCCGCAGCCATCTGCTGGCCATCCACAAGTACAACCTCAAGCACGACCTGTCGGCCCATGCCAACCCGCAACGCCCGACCTTCGCCATGGGAGACGACGGCGGACTGCTGCTATGCTCCTGGCCCCGCGGCGGCAAGCCCCTGTTGCCGTTCGTCTACAGCGACGAGGTCTGGACCGGCATCGAGTATCAGGTCGCCTCGCACTTGATGTTGCTCGGGTGCGTTGAGGAAGGACTCGATGTGGTGCGGACCTGCCGGCTGCGTTACGACGGCGTGCGTCGCAACCCGTTCAACGAATACGAATGCGGCCACTGGTACGCCCGGGCCTTGTCAAGCTACGGGTTGGTCCAAGGGCTGACCGGCGTGCGTTATGACGCGGTGGACAAGACGCTGCACGTCGACTCGCAGATCGGCGATTTCCGCAGCTTCCTCTGCACCAACACGGGCTTCGGCACGGTCGAGTTGAAGAACGGCAAGGTCTCGGTCGACGTGAAATCGGGCAAAATCCCGATCGACAAGGTCGAGGTCAAGTGATGGACGGGGCTTAATTCGTAGTGGAATCAGTAGGCAGTAGACAGCGAAGAGGTCTCACGCAAAGGCGCGAAGACGCAAAGAAGGACGGAAGGAAAGTGTTAACAGAGTAATGGTTTTGGACAGGATTGACAGGATGATCAGGATATCGAGAAAGAGGGGGAAAAGGAAAGAGAAGAACCTTGGTTTTGTCGTTGCCGTCTCTGTTCATCGTACCTCAACTGCTTTTGGCTGACGTATAACGAGAATCAAGAACTCCATCGGATCAAGGCCAGGCAAACAATTATCTTCGTCTTTCATCCTGTCCATCCTGTTATCCCGTCAGAGTACCTGTCCGTCAATTCTCCATAAATGCTTACCTCCCGTCCTTCTTTGCGTCTTCGCGCCTTTGCGTGAGACAATGTCGTTTTTGTCCTTGCCATAGATTCCGCGTGGGTCTTCGCTGCTCGACCCATCCTACGGATTGCTCTTGCTACCGCAAGGCATCTGCGCGATTGGCGGCGTCTAGCAGTAGCGCTCTTCTTTGTCTGGGAAAGGTGCCTCGGGCGGCTACGGTCCGGGCCGTTTCCAATAGGGCGTCGATCTGCAGGTCCCAAACCCGAATGGCACTGCCGCCGGTCGCTTGCACGGCGCCGGCGCCGGTAACCAGCCAACGACCGTCGGGACCCACGGCCAGCGCGTTGATCGGTCCGGTATGTCCTCGCAGCACAATCGGCGTCTCGGCCACGTCTTGGGCGGTGAGATCCCATAGCCGGACCGTTTTGTCCAGCCCGCCGCTGAGAAGCCATTGGCCGTCCGGACTGAAGACTACGGTCTGAATTCGTCCCAGATGGCCCCGCAGCGTCACGGATTCGGCCGAGGGATCTTTCGCCGAGAGTTTCCACAGCCGCCCGGTCTTGTCAAAGCCGGG
>CAYYOX010000135.1:0-10965 GCA_964473065.1 uncultured Planctomycetaceae bacterium
ACGCGGGGTACAATCCGCTTGTTGCTGCGCAACACGGACACATTTGCCGAATAAGTGCTATCTGATGGCAGTGCGTTTTCCGGCAAAGTGTCCGTGCTACCCGACTATAAAGCCGCGACCGTTGGTCGCGCCGGAATGGGAGTGTGTATTGGATTTCACGATGATGTCGGGCGCGACCAACGGTCGCGGCTTTATAGGGAGTGTGTGATGAACGCTAGGGCTTCTTGTTATGCGACACTTGCACTGACCCTGCTGGCCCTGGTTTCGGGTTGGGTGTATTTCGAGATTGGGCAACTTAGCTTTTTGTTCGTTTACGGCAAAGGGCACGCCGAGCGGCCGATTCTGCTGATGCTGGGGCTGTTTGGGGCGGCGTTTGTTTGGTATCTGATGGCGATTTGGACGGCCGTGAGTGCTCGGGAGTGTCGGCGGTTGGTGTGGCTGATCGTTTTGGGGAGCATCTTGTTTCGGGCCGTGTTGCTCTGGTCGTGGCCCATTCAGGAGATCGACATCTATCGTTACGTGTGGGACGGCAACGTGGCGACGTGCGGCGTCAGTCCGTTTCGCTATAGCCCTGAGCAAGTGCTCGACGCGTCGCCGGACGACGAGCTGCCCGCCGATTTGCGGCGACTGGTCGAACTGCGCGACTCGTCACCCGCCATGGGCACGGTCCTTGGGCGGGTCCACTATGGCGAACTGCCCACGATCTATCCGCCGGTCAGCCAGGCCGTCTTCGCAGCGTGTGCGGCCTGCACGCCGGGCGAGGCGACCGTGCTGCAGCGGCTGGTGGTGATGAAGAGCGTGCTCGTCCTGTTCGATTTGGCCACGCTGGGGGTGGTGCTGGCGTTGCTGCGGTTTACCGGGCGGCATGTCGGATGGGCGGTCGTCTATGGCTGGTGTCCGCTGGTGATGAAAGCGACGGCCAACGACGGGCATCTCGATTCGGTGGCCGTGTTTCTGGCGACCTTGGCCGTCTGGCTAAGCCTGCGGGCCTTGTTCCCGGCCGAGCCGATCTCGCGACGCCGGGTGATTGCCCGGGCCGCGTGGGGAGCCGTCGTGTTGGCCTTGGCTGTGGGTGCGAAGCTTTATCCGATCGTGTTGTTGCCGCTGTTTGGCATCGCCTGGGTTCGACGGCTCGGTTGGCGCGCGACCTTCTGGCCGGCCTTCACGTTCTCGCTGCTCTTGGCCGTCGTGCTTTCGCCCATGGTTCCTTGGGACCGAGTGTACGAAGCAAAGCAAGCTCCCATCGCGCAAGAACTCCAGCCGCAAGATCCCAGTCGCGGGCTGAGCACGTTCTTGAGGCGCTGGGAGATGAACGACCTGCTGTTCATGGTGGTGGTCGATAATATCAAGCCGCACGAGAACACGCGTCCGAAATATCTCCCCTGGTTTTCCGTCGTGCCCGAGCCGTGGCGCCAACGAGTGCTTGACCCAATTGTCCAACGCACGGGCATGAAGCGAATTGAAGCGGCCACGCTGGTTGCTCGGGTGGTGACGCTCGGTGCGTTTGCGATTCTGGCCCTGGTATTGGCTTGGCGCAGCTCGACGGCCAAGGAGCCGGACGACTGGCTTCGGGCGGCCATGCTGACCTTGGCCTGGTTCTGGCTGCTCTTGCCGACGCAGAATCCCTGGTATTGGATCTGGGTGCTGCCGCTGGTGCCGTTTGCCCGATGTCGGGCGTGGCTGGTGCTCAGCGGGCTGGTGTTGCTCTATTACTTGCGGTTCTGGCTAGGTTACCACTGGCCGGACGAGCCGCTGCTGGGCACCCGCTACCCGGGCAAGCCGTTCTTCGATTACGTGTTCGTTTGGCTGGAATTTGGGCCATGGTTCGTGTGGCTGGCCGTCGAGGCCTGGTGGCGTCGCCGGTGAAGTGTGGTCCATTTCACAAACCGCGGGAACTCCTTTTGGGTATAATTGGTTGAATACGAAAAGGAGTCCCGGATGAAACGCTGGTGGATCTCGGCTTTGGGCGCCCTATTGCTCGCGGGCGTGGCAATGTGTGTGATGCGTTCAGATACTCTACCCGAGGCAGTTTCCGCCGAGCGACTTGTGCCATTGGACCAAATCGACCACGGGCCTTGGGGCCGACTGCTGAAGAAATACGTCGACGCCCAGGGCATGGTCGACTATACGGCCTGGAAACGGTCGTCCGACGACCGGGCAGCCTTGGATCGCTATCTGGCCGAGTTGGGACGTGGCGACCCGGGTGTGAAGACCCCCAAGGCGGCCGTGCTGGCCTTTTGGATCAACGCGTACAACGCCCTGACGATCCAAGGCATCCTGCAACACTATCCGACCAGCAGTATCCGCAACCATACGGCCCGGGTGTTCGGCTACAACATTTGGGACGACCTGCTGCTTCCTGTAGGCACGGCCAAGTATTCGTTGAACGATATCGAGCACAAGATCCTGCGCAAGCAGGGCGAGCCGCGGATGCACTTCACCATCGTTTGTGCGTCGATCGGGTGTCCGCCACTGAGCAACGAGGCCTACTTGCCCGAGACGCTCGAAGCGCAGTTGTCCGAGAACACGCGGGTTTTCTTCTCGCGGTCGAAGCATTTCCAGGCAGACCATGCGAGCCGGACGGTCCGCGTCTCACCGATTCTGAAGTGGTTCAGCGAAGATTTCGGCCCCACGGCCCAGCAAGGGCTGATCGGCCTGGTCGACTACTTGCCGGGCGAGGCCACTCGGCGAATGATTACTGATGGCAAGTTCAAGGTTCGATACCTGGATTACGATTGGGGATTGAACGATCAACGAAAACACGAGTAGGGGCATACTTCCGTGTTTAGCCACCGCGGCCACGCGGTGTTAGACGGTTTCAATTAACATGAAAGCTTCCACCCTAACTCGCTTCATCGTGCTTGCACTCTTGGCGGCGGCCATCGTTGCCGCGCTGGTGTTTCTGCCGTTGGGTGATTATCTCCATCTGGCCATCCAATGGGTCGGGCAACAAGGAGCGTGGGGGCCGGTGCTGGTCGGGCTGTTGTATATCGTGGCCTGCGTGTTCTTCGTCCCGGGTACGATTCTGACGCTGGCGTCCGGGCTGCTCTTCGGCGTGGTCCTCGGTACGGTGACCGTCTCGATTGCCAGCGTGCTGGGCGCCACGGCCGCGTTTCTGATCGGCCGCTATCTGATGCGGGACTGGATCGAGCAGAAACTCGCGGCCTATCCCCGGTTCCACGCCGTCGACGAAGCCGTGGGGAAAAACGGGCTGAAGTTCGTATCCTTAATGCGACTTTCGCCCGTCTTCCCGTCCAAGCTGTTGAACTACGCCTTCGGGCTGACTCGGGTGTCGCTTCGCGATTACGTGTTGGCCTCGTGGATCGGCATGTTTCCCGCCACGGTGATGTATGTCTATCTCGGCTCGATGGCCGGTAGCGCAGCCGAACTGGCCGCCGCGGTCTCCTCGGGCAGTGTCGGCCAACAGGTGCTCAAGGCGGTCGGGCTGGTGGTCACGATCCTGGTGACCGTCTTGATCACGCGAATTGCGCGGAAGGCGCTCCGCGAGGCCGTTGCCGAGCCCACACCCGAAAAAACGGCCCCGTGATGGGGAAATCCCCCAAGAAAACGAGGCCCTACTTGACTAAAATAGTAAACACACGTACTTTTTATAAAGCCGCGACCGTTGGTCGCGCCAAGCATCGCCAATAATTCGAACAACCTGGGCGCGACCAACGGTCGCGGCTTTATATGGAGCATTCGCACGCATGAGCACCACCAGCCCGCAGCCGGACAAGGAAGCTTCAGTCCATGCGCGATACTCACAGGCGGCCCAGGAGCACGAGGACTGCCTGTGTGTGGCCTCGCCTTATGCCGAAAACCACCTTCAGGCGATTCCCGAAGAGATTCTGACTGTCGACTACGGTTGCGGTGACCCGACGCCCTACGTTCGGCCCGGTGATACGGTGGTCGACTTGGGTTCCGGCAGCGGCAAGGTTTGCTACATTCTGGCCCAAATCGTCGGGCCCGAGGGCCGTGTGATCGGGGTCGATTGCAACCAGCAGATGCTGGCCCTGGCCCGGCGTCATCGCGAGTCGATCGCGAGGCGCTTGGGCTACGACAACGTCGAGTTCCGCTGCGGCATGATCCAGGATCTGCAACTCGACTTGGATCGCCTGATCGAGCAGAGCAATGGCCAACCGATCGCCGGTCCCGAGGATTGGCTGCGACTGCGCGACGTGCAACAGCGACTGCGGCAAGAGCAACCGATGATCGCCGACGAAAGCGTCGACTGCGTGGTCTCGAATTGCGTGTTGAATCTGGTTCGGCCGGAGGATCGCAACCAACTCTTCAGCGAGATCTTCCGCGTGTTGAAGCGCGGCGGTCGGGTGGCCATTAGCGACATCATTGCCGATGAAGACGTACCCGAGCGGTTGCAACGCGATCCGAAACTCTGGTCCGGCTGCATCTCCGGGGCCCATCGCGAGGATCTGTTCCTGAAGGCTTTCGAGGACGCCGGATTCCACGGCATCGAGATTGTTCAGCGTCAGCAAGACCCGTGGCAAGTGGTCGAGGGGATCGAGTTCCGCACCTGCACTGTCTTGGCCTACAAGGGGAAGCAAGGGCCTTGCCTGGAACGCAATCAGGCGGTCATCTATCGCGGGCCGTTTCGCCGGGTCGAGGACGACGACAAGCATGTGTTTGTCCGCGGGCAGCGCACGGCCATCTGCGACAAGATGTTTCACCTGCTCGCCCGAGAGCCCTACGAGGGGATGTTCGAGCCGGTCGAACCCCGCGAGCCGGTCCCACCGAAAGAGGCCGTCCCGTTCGACTGCAATCGCGAGCGAGAGCGTCATCCCCGGGAGAGCAAGGGCAAGGAGTTCAACCTGACGGTCGTCACGGGCGAACCATGTTGCGGCCCCGAGGGGGATTGCGGTTAGGATGGGGGAGTGAATATCGAATTTCGAACAAGGAATTTCGAATAACGAAGGTAGGTTGGATTCCGTTGACTTCGGCCACCTTCTTCCTTCGACATTCCTTGCTCGATATTCGATATTCAGCTTCTTTATACCCGTTAATGGAGCGACCTTTGAAGCCTTTCGACGATGCCATGGCCGAGTGTGGCTTGCAGCCGCTGCATGCTGCGGGGATTGACGTGTTGCAGGTCAATCTGGGACGGCTTTGCAATCAGGCTTGTCGGCATTGCCACGTCGAGGCGGGTCCCGATCGGCATGAGGTCATGGATCGCCGGACCGTCGATATGTGTCTCGAAGTGCTGGCCAAGGCGAAGATCCCCTTGTTGGACATCACGGGCGGGGCGCCGGAGATGAATCCGCATTTCCGCCACCTCGTTCAGTCGTCGTCGACGCTGGACTGCCGGGTGATCGATCGCAGCAATCTGACGATCTTCACGGTGCCCGGGTATGAGGACTTGCCCGAGTTGCTTGCCCGGCACGGAGTGGAAGTGGTCGCCTCGTTGCCCTGTTATTCGGCCGAAAACGTGGATAGCCAGCGTGGCAACGGGACGTTCGACCGATCGATCGAAGCCTTGCGACGGCTGAACGGTTTGGGCTACGGCCGAGCGGATAGTCCGTTGGTGCTCGCCTTGGTCTACAACCCGGTCGGTCCGACGCTGCCGCCGGATCAGACGGCGTTGGAGGAGACCTATCGGCGCGAACTGCAATCACAACATGGCGTGATCTTCAATCGACTGATCACGATCACGAACATGCCGCTCGGCCGGTTTCGGCGTGAGTTGATCGAACTGGGCCAATATGACGGCTACCGGGAGACGCTCGCCGCGGCGCTGAACCCGGCGGCCGCCGGCGGCGTGATGTGTCGCACGACGTTGTCGGTCGATTGGACGGGCCGGCTCTTCGATTGCGACTTCAACCAGATGCTCGATGTGGGCCTTGCCGAAGGACTGCCGCAGCATATCGACCGGTTCGATTTCGATCGTCTGGCCGACCGGTCGATCGTCACCGGCGAGCACTGCTACGGCTGCACGGCCGGGGCCGGCTCGAGCTGCCAGGGAGCGACCGTGAAAACAACCGGCAACCCGTAATCTATGCCCATGAACCGACTGTTGATCTTTACGCGCTATCCTGAGCCGGGCACGACGAAGAGTCGGCTGATCCCGGCGCTGGGCGCCGAGGGCGCGGCGCGGCTGCAGCGCGAGATGACCCGCCATACGCTGGGTTGGGCGCGGCATCTCGGCGAGGCCGTTTCCGTCGAGGTCCTCTTCGAAGGGGGCGATCGGCAACGGATGCAGGCCTGCTTCGGCAACGAACTGACCTATCGGCCGCAAGGCGACGGCGATTTGGGGGCCCGGCTCAAGAAAGCAGCGGCCGACGCGATGGAAAACCAGTCCGATCGGGTCGTGATCGTCGGCAGCGATTGCCCGGAGCTGTCGGCCGAGTTGACTCGCACGGCCTTCGACCGGCTTGCCGAGAACGACCTCGTGCTGGGCCCGGCCGTCGACGGCGGATACTATCTGGTCGGGCTAGGCCGCGAAGTGCCGGGACTGTTCGAGGGGATCGACTGGGGAACGGACCGCGTGTTCGAACAGACCCTGGCCGCGGCCCGTCGGCTGGGGCTCTCGGTGGCCACGTTGCCGGTGCTGGCCGACGTCGATCGGCCCGAGGATTTGCACCTCTGGCAGCGGATATCGGTGATTATCCCCACGCTGAACGAAGCCGTTTGCCTGAAAGAAACGCTGCAAACGCTTCGGGCCGGATCGAACGTCGAGACGCTGTTGGTCGACGCCGGGAGCACGGACGCCACCTTGGAAATCGCCCGATCCAGCGGGGCCACGATTCTGCAGACCACCGGCGGTCGTGCCCGACAGATGAACGCGGCCGCGGCGGCCGCCGAGGGCCAAATCCTGCTGTTCCTGCATGCCGACACGCGGTTGCCGGAACAATTCGACCGGCACGTGCGCGAGACGCTGGCCCGGCCGGGTGTGATCGGCGGCGCGTTTCGGCTGCGGATTGCCGGCCGGCGGAAATCGTTTCGATTGATCTCGCGCGGAGCCAATTGTCGGGCTCGGTTCTTACGGATGCCCTATGGCGATCAGGCGTTGTTTCTGCGTCGCGAGGTGTTCGAGTCGCTCGGTGGGTTCGCCGAGATGCCGTTTATGGAAGACTACGAGTTCGTCCGCCGGTTGCGACGTCGCGGGCAGATACTGCTGGCCGATGCCGAAGTGATCACCTCGAACCGTCGTTGGGAAGCCTTGGGGCCATGGCGAACGACGTGGATCAACCAGATGATGGTGCTGGGTTATCACCTGGGGATTTCCCCCACCCGCCTTTGCCGATGGTATCACACCGAGACGGACCGTTAAAGCTGAACGGGTCGTGCCTCTTATGGTCAGATGGCCGGCAGTCGACCCTATCTTTCACCTACAGCGTCCCCCCGCGGGCTTGGTCCTTGCCGTCAGCCCTTGATTAGGGTCCAGCGGAATTCGGCCTTTTGCTTCGATCCTGGCCGGTCGTCGCTGCCGATATTACTGCTATAGACATTCCACTTTCTTGAACTCGCCAGGACGGGCCGAAAAGTGCACGGCGGCCGGTTTCTTTGGGCGGGGAGGGGCCGTGTTGTGGGGCAAAAGAACTTGACTCCCGGCTTGTCGACCGGTTGCCAGACTCGTTCGCCATGGCGGCGTTACGCTTGGCTGCTGATCCTCTGCTGGACGGCCGTGGCCGCCGGGTCTTTGGCATGGGATCTTCTTAGGGAAGACCAGGGGATGCGGGAACTCGCGCTGTCGGAAGCGCGTGCTCATTTGAACGTGGACCACGCGATTCGCGCCTGGGTGGCCTCCCACGGAGGTATTTACGTCCCGAGCAACGAGCGGACGCCGCCGAATCCTCATTTGGCCCATCTGTCGGATCGTGACATTACGAAACCTTCGGGCGAGCGGCTCACGCTCATGAATCCCGCGTACGCCGCCCGGCAGTTGTACGAGTCGATACTCGATCTGCACGGGGTCGCTGGGCACATTACCAGCCTCAAGCCGTTGCGTCCGGAGAACGGGCCTGACGACTGGGAGCGGACGGCACTGCTTGCGTTCGAGCAAGGCGAGGCCGAGAAGCGAGAGTTCACCACGGTCGACGGCCAACCGCATCTGCGTTTCATGCGTCCGATGTTGACCAAGAAGAGCTGCCTGAAATGCCACGGTACGCAGGGGTATCAAGTGGGCGACATTCGTGGCGGAGTGAGCGTTTCGGTTCCAATGGCGCCCTTCCTGGCCGTGGGGCGAAAGCACAAGACGACCGTCGCCATAGGCCATACGCTGCTTTGGCTGCTGGGGGTCGCGGGGATCGTGTTGGGCACGCGGCAGATTTCGCAAGCCATGGCTCAGAACGAGGCCGCACGGGCCGCCTTGCAAGAAAGCGAGCATCTCTATCGGCAACTTGTCGAGGGGACCGAGAACCTCGTCACCCAAGTCGACCAGCAGGGCACGTTTTTGTTCGTCAACCACACGGCCGAGACCGTCTATGGCATACCTCCGGACGAGTGTATCGGGTTGTCCGCTTTCGACTTCATTCACCCGGAAGACCGACAACGAACGGAAGAGTGGTTCGAGCGCTGCGTGCGCGATCGGATCGGAAGCGCCAGTATCGAGAATCGGCAAATCAGCCGGACCGGCGCGGTTCGTCACATGATCTCGGCGAGCCATTTCAGTTTCGACCCGTCGGGCCAACTCGTCGCAACCGACGCCATTGCTCGCGATATTACCACACTGAAGGAAGCGGAACACGAACTCCACCGGCATCGCGAGCATTTGGAAGAACTGGTTCAGGAACGGACCGCGGAACTCGAAACAACCAATCAGGACTTGCAGGCCGAGGTGGCCCAACGCAAACGGGCGGAAGAGGCGCTGCAGGAGAGCTTGCTGCGATATCAGTCGCTCGTCGGCACGATCCCCCATGGAATCGAGGAGATTGACTTAAACGGAGTCATCACGTTCAGCAACGCGGCCCACGATCGCATCTACGGGTATGCCGAAGGAGAACTGATCGGCAAAACCATCTTCGACGTGGTTGCCCCGGGGACGCCAGAGGACGAGTTGGACGACTATTTGACTCACCTCGTCGAAGATCAGCCCAAGCCGACCCCCTACTTTGCCATCTGCCGCACCAAAGCGGGGCAAGAGATTGAAGTTCAAGTCGACTGGAATTATAGACGCGATTGCCAAGGGCACTTAACGGGGTTCATCTCCGTGATTACCGACGTTACGGAGCGCAAACGGGCACAGCGTGCGTTGTGGAAGGCGGAGCGAATCCGCACCGAGGCGAAGAAACTGGCCGCCACGGGTCGATTGGCGGCCCAGGTTGCACATGAAATCAACAACCCGCTGGGGGGAATCAAGAATTCCTTCCTGTTGATCAAAGACGCGATTCCCCCGGATCACCCCAACTTCGAATTCGTGAGACGGATCGACACGGAGATCGATCGCATTGCCCAAATCGTGCGGCAGATGTACCAACTCCATCTCCCCCACGCCAAGGCGGACTGCAACGTGGACGTGCCGAAAGTCGTTCGCGACGTGACGGCCATGCTCCAAGCCAAGAGCGACCAGCATGATGTCCGCCTGGAAGCCGTCATCGAACAACCGAAGATAACGCTGGTGGCGCCCGCGGGAGCCCTTCAGCAGATCCTCTACAATCTGCTCGCCAACGCGATCGAGGCCTCCTTGCCGGGCTCAGCGGTCCGGATCAACGCGAGCAGCTCGTCGTTTGCCTCGGACGCCGACGTGCTGAAGGTGACCGTCTCCGATCAAGGCGACGGCATCCCGGCCGAAACGCAAGCTCGCATTTTCGAGCCCTTTTTTACAACCAAAACCGACAACGACAACAGACAGGGCGGGCTGGGACTCGGGTTGTCGGTCGCCCAAGAAATGGCCCATGCGATGGACGGGTCGCTGGAGTGCCAAAGCGAGCCCGGTCAAGGAACCACGTTTCAACTCCTGCTGCCGTTGCCGTACAGGGTTGAAGCAGTGGTTAGTGGATAGTGATTAGTGGATAGTAGTTTAGCCGTCGCCGGTACGGCGATGTGGAGTTTAGGAATATGTAGGGTGGGTCGAGGAACGAAGACCCACGCGGAGGTATCCGATGTCGATTGATTGACGCGTGGGTCTTCGTTCCTCGACCCACCCTACAAGAAGCTTACCGAACCCTGAACCCTCGCACGTTGGTTGCGGCTCTGCCGCGTCAAGGAGAATATAATGGCCGTTTCCGGCTCTATTTTGGTGGTTGACGACGAAGAGACGTTTCGCGTGTCTACCACGCGGCTCTTGCAGCAGGAGGGTTACCAGTGCGACAGCGCCTCGGGCGTTGACGAGGCCTTGGCGATGCTCGAGGCGAAACGCTACGACCTGCTACTCTCCGACATCAAGATGCCCGACAATCCCGACCTGAAACTGGTCCGCGAGATCCAGCGGCGTGCGGTGGGAATGCCTGTGATTTTGGTCACCGGCTACCCTTCGGCTGAAACGGCGATCAACGCGGTCGAGCTGCCGGTCGTGTCCTACTTGACCAAGCCGGTCGATTTCGAGCAATTGCGCAACCGTGTGCGGTCGTCGCTCGATCAATCGCGCAGCGCGCAAGCAATCGCCGGCATACGAACACGTTTGGAGCGTTGTATCGAAGACCTCAAACAGGTCGAACTGACGGTCGGACACCCGAAAAAGACGCTATCGCCCGAAGTGCTGACCTCGACCCTGACCGCCACGATGCGCGAGCTCGGCGGTTGCCTAACGGACCTATATCGGCTCCGCTGTGCATCGGCCGGCCAAGACGAGACATCCTCCGTTTGCCAACTCACCGGTTGCACGCGCGGAATCACGCTGGAACAGGGTCTTCGCGATGCGATTTCAACCATCGAGGCGACCAAAACAGCCTTTAAGTCCAAGGAATTGGCTACTTTACGAACTCGATTGGAGAAGATTCTGGAAAAATCCTAAAAAACTACCTTGCCTGCCCAAATCGTATGCTACGGTTGGATGTACGGTTAATAAAACGACCG
>CAYYOX010000135.1:10975-12686 GCA_964473065.1 uncultured Planctomycetaceae bacterium
AGACGACCGGAGACGAGAGACGCACCGCGAGAGAGTGAGTCACCTTAGCGGGCAGGCTTAGGGCTCTGTCAGTTGAAGGCACAATCGAAGTCGGACCCTTTCTCGAAAAAGGGCGACTCCGCTTGTGTCTTTTTTTATGCGCGTAACGAACCGGATGTGCCGTTGGGGCACGAACCATCACTTACCTTTGTTTAGGGGAACGTCGAGATGAATCTGAGAACGAAACTTGTTGGAGGATTTCTGACTATTGTCACCCTGACCGTCACCGTCGGCGGCGTGGCCTACTGGGGGACCCAGCAGATGGACGCCGCAGCGACCGCGGCTACCGGGCGGGCCAAGGACGCCAACGTCGCGCTGAGCACGGCTTTCTGGGCCGTCAAGCAGTACCAGAATCAGGCCGACCTGATTATCAACCGCAATCTGGATCTGGTCGAAGACTTCGACGCCAGTGCCGAGCAGATGGACAAGTTCCGCGACCAACTCGCAACGATGGTCGATACGGATGAAGAGAAGGCCTGGGTGGCCGAACTCAAGGTGGCCGACGCGGCCTTCGACGCCGTCTTCCACGACAGCATTGTGCCCGAGGTCAAGCACCAACTCGAGGAATTGGTCAAGCAATACGACGGCGAGGCCGACGAACTGATCGGCGCCGCCGAAGAGGCCAGCCTGATGATCGCCGACTCGGTTCAAAAGGAGCTCGAAGAGGCCCTCGCCAGCAGCGACGACGAGCAGCTCAAGCTGCGCATTAACCAACTACTGGCCGTCAAGAACCTCAACTACTGGCTGATCAAGCAGTACCAGAATCAGGCCGACCTGATCATCAACCAGGACCTCCAATGCCTCGAAGATTTCAAGGCCAGTGCCGCAAAGGCGGGTGAGTACATGGAGGAAGTGGCCCAGGCGGTCGACACGGACGAGGAAAGGGCAGCCCTCGTCAGGTTGCAAGAGGCCGACGCGGCCTATGACGTGCTGTTCTTCGAGAAGGTCGTTCCCGAAGTGAAGCGGATTATGGAAAACCGCATCGCCGCGTTCGACGGCGAGTCCGATACGCACTTGGCCATCGTCGACGACCGCGTGCAGAAGATTATCGCCTCGCTCAACGAAGAGACGGCCGAGGCCCTGGAACAGTTGGCTACCGATCGCGCCACGGTCCAATCGGCCGTGATCGGCTTCTCGATAGTCGCGTGTATTGTCGGCCTGGGACTTGGGTTTCTGATCTCGAACATGATCACGCGACCGGTCAACAAGACCGTAGCCGTCATGGAAGCGGTTGCCGAGGGCGACTATACGCAACGCTTGGACTTGAAGAACAAGGACGAACTGGGCCGCATGGCGATCGCGATCAATAAATCGACCGAAGCCACCGGCAAGGCTATGCAGGACGTGAAGGACGCCGCCGAGCGCGAGAAGCAGGCCCAAGCCGAACGGGCCGCGCAAGAACGCGAGGCCGCCGAGATCGAGCAGAAGCGCAAGGACGAAGAGGCCGAGAAGGAACGCCAATTGGCCGAAACCGAGCGGAAACGTCAAGAGGAACAGGCCGAGCAAGAGCGTCAGCAGGCGGCCGAGGAAGCCCGCAAAGCCGAGATCCTGCGTAACAAGGTCGACGGACTCCTGGAGGTCGTCAGCGCGGCCGCCCAGGGTGACCTGACCCAAATCGTCAAGGTCGAAGGCGACGAGGCCATCGACGAGTTGGCCGGCGGCATCAAGCAGA
>CAYYOX010000136.1:0-5135 GCA_964473065.1 uncultured Planctomycetaceae bacterium
TCAAGCCCCGCCTTCACTCCTCAATAACTGACCGCAAAGCTGTGAACGGTTACGAATATTGAATGGGCCCGCAACGGAAACGGAAAATGGCTGCCGGTGCAGAACCGGTTCAATGCGGACATCCTCCATCTGGCCAAGGAACTGGACGTCGCGTTGATGCGTTTTCCGGGCGGCATGTTCGCCGACTTCTACGATTGGAAGAACGCCATCGGCCCGCGCCAGAACCGAAAGAAGACGCAGGCCCTCGAAGGAGAAGGTGATGTTCAGGCCCATGACTTCGGCACCGACGAGGCGCTGGAATTTGCGAAACGGTGTAATGCCAGGCTGTTGGTGACCGTCAATATCGTCACCGGCACGCCGCAAGAAGCGGCCGCGTGGGTCGAGTACGTGAACAAGACAAAGGCCGGCCCGGACCCGGCGCTGAAGACAGACTATTGGGAAATCGGCAACGAGAATTACAGCAAGGGGAAAGCCGGCATCCCGCCGGATGAATACGCCCGACGGTTCCTCGAATTCGCCCGAGCGATGCGCAAGGCGGACCCGTCCATCAAGCTCATGGCGATCGGCTGCGAGAACTTCAACCCCGATCTCGACCGCAACCATCAGTACACCTACGCGAACTGGACCCAGACGGTGCTGGAAAAGGCCGGCCGGGAGATGGACCTGCTGGCCGTACACAATGCTTACGCTCCCTTCGTGTACGACGCGCAGTCCAAGAGCAAGGACGTACGAAGCGTCTACCGGGCGATGCTGGCGGCCCCGATGCTGATCAAGAAGAACCTTCAGCAGATCAGCAGGCAGGTCGAGACGTCGGCTGCGGATCGGGCCGGCCGGATCAAGCTGGCCGTTACGGAATGGGCCCCGTTCTTCAGCTTCTTTCCCAGCGACCGCTACACCGACCACGTGAAAACGCTGGGGTCGGCCCTCTACACGGCGAGCGTGATGAAAGTCTTTCTGGAAACACCGCGGATGGAAGTTGCCAATTACTTCATGCTCTCGGATTTTCTGTTCAATGCCACGATCATGCCCCGGGAGGGTACCCCGCTTCAAGCCTGGCTCGACGGCAAAGAAGGTCTGTTTATTCCCACGGCCTCTTATTATGTTTTGCAGTTATACACGAGGCATTTCGGCCAAATCCTGGTAGACTCGTCGACGACCTCGCCGAAGTTCGACGCGCCGGCCGTTGGATTTGTTCCCGAGACAACGGACGTGCCCTATCTGGATGTGGTTTGCAGCCGGGCGGCGGACGGAGAAACGCTTTATCTCCTGGCCATCAACAAACACTTCGACGAGCCGATCCGGACCACGATCAACCTGAAAGGCTTCAAGCCGCGGCCCGTGGGAAGGGTCTTTACGCTCGACGGCACGGGCATCGACGCTCATACCGGAACCGCGCCGATCGTCGTACCGGGAGCCGAATGGGCCCAGCCGGCCGAGGACGAACAGAATCCTCGCTTCAACCGGGGTGGGCCCGACGAGGTCAAGCTTACAGCCACTGAAGTCAAAGACATCAAATCCGCCTTCACCTACACGTTCGCCGCGCATTCGGTAACGGTGATTGAGATGACTAGCGCCGAGTAGACTGCTTCGCAGAAGCAGTGCCGCTCGGGCTCTTCCGGCCAAGATCACGCAGCTGTTGCCGTCGATGCTCTGATGCACTTTATACTTGAGTTGTCGGGGCGAAGCCTTTTTCTAGGCTAGAATCGCATCGGGATCGGTACGGCTTGTGTGGGTTTGATTGGTAACTCTACGTCTGGCAGAAGAGTCCACCCATTCTTGACACGCGGATATAGGCACGGGCTACTCCCGGTGCAGTTCCAGGGCAGCCTGAAGTTTCTCGACAATCAGATCACGTAGAAATCCAAATGACGAATGGCCAGAATACGAATGGCCAGAATACGTTTTCGTTATTCGTCGTTCTACTACAAGAAGGCCTTGCCACCTCCCGTACAATGAAAGCAAAGGAGGCGCGTATCATGACTATCGGCACGATCACTCCGCAGGGGCTAAGGGAACTCCTCAGCCGGCAGCCGGAGTTGCCGTTGATCGATGTGCGGATGCCGGCCGAGTATCGCGAGGTCCATTTGGCCGGGGCCCGAAATGTGCGGTTCGACCGGTTATCGAAGGAGTTGCTGTGCGGCGGCGAGGACCGACCGGAGGCAACGTACTTTATCTGCAAGGCGGGCAAGCGCTCTTTGCAGGCTTGCCAGAAGGCCGCTAAACTCGGATTGCCGGAAGTCATCAACGTCGACGGCGGGACCGAAGCCTGCATCGAGGCCGGGCTGCCTGTCCAGCGGGGCGAAAGGGCCTTTGCCCTGGAGCGGCAGGTCCGCATTGCCGCCGGAAGCTTGATCGTCGTCGGCTCGGTGCTGGCGGTGACCCTGAATCCGTATTGGGCTCTTCTGCCGACGTTTGTCGGTGCCGGGCTCGTTTACAGCGGCATCTCCGACACTTGCGGCATGGGCGCGTTGTTGACGAAGATGCCTTGGAACCGCTGAGTGAACTGTCGCACGAGTCACGGGGAGCGAACATGGAACTGGGATGGGAGAGCAAGACATTGACCGCCGCGGTCGTTCTGGTTGTACTGTGGGTCGGTGAAGCTTGCGTTCCTTTCTACGCGAATTTTGGCGAAGGGCTGAGGCATCGCTGGCGTCATGGGGCCAAGAACCTCGGGTTCGGGCTGTTCAACGCGGTTGTGCTGTTACTGCTATTTGCCCCGCTCTTTGACATCGTCGACGGGTGGGCCCCCAGCCGCGGTTTCGGCCTGATGCACGCGGTCGCTTGGCCGCCTTGGCTGGAGATGGTGGTGCTTTTCGTGCTGTTCGACGCCTGGATGTATGCGTGGCACCGCGCGAATCACGCGATCACCTTCCTGTGGCGCTTCCATCGCATGCACCACAGCGACCCGGAAATGGATGCCTCGACCGCCCTGCGCTTTCACACCGGCGAGGTAGTGCTCTCGGCCGTGGCTCGGCTGGCGGTGGTTCCTTTGCTGGGGATGATGCTCTGGCAATTGGCCCTGTATGAAGCCGTGTTTTTGCCGGTCGTGCTGTTCCATCATTCAAACGTCAGTTTCCCTCGCTGGCTCGATCACGGGCTGCTGGCCGTGGTGGTCACGCCGGCCATGCATCGGGTGCATCACAGCCGCTGGCAACCGGAGACCGATTCGAACTACGGCTCAGTCTTTCCCTATTGGGATTATCTGGCCTGCAGTTTTCGGCTTCGCACGGACGCTCACACGATTCACTTGGGCTTGGATGGGATGGAATCCCCGGCCTGGCAGAGTGTCGTGGGAATGCTGATGACGCCGTTGAGGACTGGCCGAGAAACGGTTTCCTCCGTTTAGCCGCCGACGGAACGTCGGTGAGGGTCGAGCTGACAACTTCATCGCGCCTCTCATTGGGAGGGTCGAACTGCTCGACATGCCGATCCACATTACCGAGCATTGGCTTCGCAAGTACACGACGGTCGACGGCGAAACGGTTGTCACGCAAGTGCCCGAGCTCCAGGGACGGCCGATTTTCGGGCCGCGCATGCTGGCTATGATCGGCTGGTTGAAATCGCGAGCCCATTGCAGCTACTCGACGATTGCGACTTGGATGGCCGACGTTCTGCAAGTGCCCGTCTGCCGCGGCTACTTGTCGAAGCTTTGCAACGGCGTGGAGCCGACGAACAACCACACGGAACAACAGGTGCGCCATTGTGTGATCGATCGACGCATTACTCAAGGTACGCGTACTGAGCGTGGGCAGCGATGCCACGAGCACATGTGGAGTGCGATTGCGACATGCACGAAGCAAGGTCAAAGCTTCTTCGCTTTCCTGCACAGTTTGATTCTCGCGCACCTTGCGGGCGAACGCGGCCCGTCCAAAACACCGCCTAAAAACGGCACCGCCACTCATGGGTGGCAGGGTTATACCGGGAACTCGTCCGCCGTCTAATCTCTCGGATGCGTCGTTTTCTCAACCTTTTTCGGACCGCTCAACTTCAGGCCGGGGCATCGGCAACCGGGCCGACATTTTGAGCCGCCGTTCGCAGCCGGTCATCGGCAGGTGCGGTCGCGCGATGTTACAATGGTCAGCGTTACGAGCCTGGATCGTCTTCGGCTCAACCCCCAATGAGGCATTTCTTGAGAAAGGAACTGATGTGAAAGAAGCAAAGCAATCGTGTTTGACAGGCTTCCTGTTTCTCCTGGCAGTCTCCCCGGCCTTTGGCGAGATCGAGATCAAGACCGTAAAGCCCGACGGCGCGCCGAACAAGGCGGCGTGGATGGCCCAGGGAACGTACGGTATGATGGTGCACTACCTCATCAAACCGCAAGGCAGCACGCCGGAGGAAAGAACGGCGGACCTCAACCGCACGGTCGACAACTTCGACCTCGAACATTTCCTCAGGCAGTTCGACGAAACCGGGGCCGACTGGCTCATCATCACGCTGGCCCAGGGCACGGGCTATCTTTCGAGCAGGAACGAGTTCCTCGACAGTCTTCAAAAGGGCATCGCACCCAATCGGGACCTGCTGCCGGAAATCGGCAAGGAACTTCACCAGCGGGGCAAAAGAATGATTGTCTACCTGCCCGGGCCCCACACGGGAGCCGACCCGACAATAAAGAAACTGCTGGGTCTCGGGACCGAAGGCTACGCCGAAAGACACAACCAATTCATCCGTCACTATTCGCTCAAACTGGGCCGGCTGATGGACGGCTGGTGGTTTGACAGTTGCGGGCCCCAGGACAACGCCGCCTGGCAGAAGGAAATAGACGCGTGTCGAGCGGGCAATCCCGATTCGGTCGTTGCCTTCAGCGGCGCCGAGTTCTGTGCATCCGGCGGACAAATCCAGCCGCGGTGCCCCATCGAGGACTATCACGCGGGCGAAATTCACCTGCTTGAAGACGGGAAGATCAGGACCGATTTTGTCTACCCGCCCGGCGAGGGGAATATCATCGTGACCGCCGACTGCAAGCTGCGCAAGAGAGGCCAGGAAGCCAGATTCTACATGCCCGATTCCCAGTTCATTGACAACGTGCAGTGGCACTGTCTCTTGCCCGTCGACTTGACCTTCAACCCGGCGGTGCCCAATCAGTACTGCCACTACACGGACCAAGAGTTGTTCCAGTTCGTGGACGACGTGAAAGC
>CAYYOX010000136.1:5145-12608 GCA_964473065.1 uncultured Planctomycetaceae bacterium
GATCGCACCAACGGCCACGTCCCGCGGGACACGCACTCGCAGCTCGTAAGGCTCGGCGGACACCTGAATGAGGAGTGAGCGACTTATAGCCCGCTCCGTGTGTCGAAAAACGACCCCACCTGAAACATCCCTTTGGGGGGCAGGTCTTGACGCAGGTGACGCCAGAATCCATCCTCAATCGGGTGGCGGTGACGCCGTCGCAAGAAACGGTTGTGCCGGAGTTTCTCGGATGCGTCGTTTTCCCAACGTTTGATGGGATATTGCGTGTGGTTTTGCATGTTCACGGCACGAAATGGGCTCGACATCTCGGCCAGTCAGTGGAACACGAGCCCCATCTATGGTAAAGATGGTGAAGTTGGGAGCGCTGTTAGGATTGAAATCGCTATCAGTCGCTATCAGTAATCGCTTGAACTCTGGGAGGGAAATGAGATGGCTGCAAAAATCAGCGCTCCAGTGGGGCCATGGGAAGATCCCGTTGTCAAAGCAAAAAAGGGCAATAAGAAGCCGGACGTAAAGGCGATCCAAAAACTGCTTGCCAGTGCCTCCGCCAAGCTTAAGAATCCGAAAATACATCCAGGCACGCCAGACGGTGCGATCGCAAAAATCTCCAGTCGGTCAAGCACGATCAAAGCGATTCTTGCATTTCAACAACCGTTCATGAAATCACCAGACGGCCGAGTCGACCCCGGCGGAACGACGCTGAAAAAGCTAAACGTCTCATCGGGCCCAGTCGCTGTCAAAAAACTCACGATCAACGGAAAACTACTTCATGCTTTCGTGGACGCGATGACCGACGGACACTGTAAATACAGTTTCGGTACCAAAGCCAGCCCGCTCACGATCGAAACAGCCAAGGTTAAGAAGATCGACTGCTCTGGATTCGTTCAGTACCTGCTTTACACGGTCACCACGAATCACCTCAAGATTCACGCCGGTAGTTGGCATCAAAATGAGTACTTTGAAACCAACAATTTCGCTCAAGTCGATTACGCTACCGAGGCATCCAATAAAGACAATGTCTTGCGGCTAGGTTATTACAAAGGTTCGCCCGGGCATATCTGGTTTGTGCTCAACGGAATGACCATCGAGAGCAGCGGGGGCAAAGGGCCTAACCGACGTTTATGGTCAACGTTGAAGACCAAGGTCCAGCGATGCTACGTGATCGCCAACGTGACATCAGCCGTGCCCGCACCGACGCGAAAACCGACTGGCCGCACGGCGTATGCTTGAGGGATCGCGCAATACGCGCGGGCCGTTGGCCCAGCGGCGTAACCGTTCACACCCCGTGTAAACGAAAAATCGGGGACGCTCCCGAACGGCGGATTTCCGCTGTTTTCGACCTCTTCCCGCCAAAATCTGCCCGTGTCCTGATCGTCGGTTTTCGCTATTCCGGGCGGCATGAGTACGGACGCCGCCCCACTTCCCGACGACCTGGCCCTCTGCCATCAGATCATCCGGGATCTCCGGCGCGAGGTTGCCGAACTCAAAGCGCGGCTGAACCAGAATTCCTCCAACTCCTCGAAGCCGCCTTCATCCGATCCTCCGTCAATCAAGCGTGCGCCGCCGAAGCGCGTGGTGTCAAACAATTGAGCCGACATCGAAACTCCTTGAGAATACGGACTTCACGCTCGCCAGCAGCATGAACCTCGGACGACGTTCGGAGGCATCGATGAGGATTGATGCGGTAGCCACACAGCCCGTGTTCGGCGGTCTGTGTCATCAACTCATGGGTATTGCGGGACACGTCATTTAACCACCGCGCGCGAAACACTCCATCGGGGGGTGGCCTAATTCAACCCAGAGCCGGTCGCGATCAATCTGGGATACGTTTTCTGACGCACCCAGCCGCCACCCGCGCTCTACGAGATCGTGATCCCATTGTCTTTCAGGTACGTGCCAAACTGCACATCAACTTCGCAGATGTGCTTCACCAGCCAGTTGACCATTAGCTTGTGAATCGCTTCGGCCAGCGTCTGCGTGGCGCCGTCCTCGCGGAAGTCCTGCTCGAGACCGGCCAACGTGGCCTTGAGGTCCTCATGCTTGTTGTGCTGATCTTCCCGTCCGGGATAGCCCGTTTCGGCCATGTACTTCTCTTCGGCGTCGAAGTGGAATTCGGTGTATTCGATCAGGAAGGTGAGCGTTTTGACGACCTGGGTCGCACCATGACTGGCTTCGACAGCGGCGGCAAACTCGTCGAGCCGTTTGATCAGCATCTGGTGCTGTTGATCGATCAATTCGACGCCGATCGACAGGCTCTCGTCCCACTGCAACCTCTCCATCAGATCCTCCTTCTGAGCTTCGTGTGATTACCGCCGCACGTGGATGGCGAACGGCCCTTCGCAGCCCCAGTATCGCCGCCCGTGGTTGGCGAAGTCAAGTGGGGCCAAGCTACCGGCCAACCTTGCGGGGGGCCAGTGCGTGCCAAAATGCGGCCGGAAGTAATTCCCTTACAAGTCCTTAGCACAGAGGACGTTCCTGGGCAAACCCGGATGACAGCGGGCCGGGCTTGTGGTACGCTTTCGATTCCATGGAGGAAATGCATGACTCGGTTGCTTGTCACGATTATCACTATCGTTGGATTCTCTAGCGCGGCCCGGACCTTGGCGCAGGACACGGCCCCCGGCGAGACGAAGTCGGGGTGTGCCGAATGCCACATGGGCATCGAACCAATCCGCCAGCCAGACTCCAAGATGATGAAGGAGATCCGGGCGATGGGCCGGGCCAAGGGCGATCCGGACGGATGCGTCGTCTGCCATGGCGGCGATCCGCAGGCGAAGGAAAAGGATGACGCACATCAGGGGAAAGCCTTCTATGGCGATCCTGGCAGCCCTTGGATCAACAAGAAGACGTGTGGGCAGTGCCATCCCGATCACGTGCGCGTGCAGTGGCACAGCCTGATGATGACCGAGGCCGGCAAGATCCAAGGAACTGCCTGGGCGTTCGGCTCCTTGACCGGCTACCTGCACAAGTGGGCCAACTATGCCGTCGAAAATCCGAAAGACAAGAGTTCGCGACTGGGGACAGAGGCCTATCGAGCGTACATGGAGCACCTGAAGGAGGTCGAGCCGAATGTGTTCGTCGACAAGCACGAGCGGTTGCCCGACGCTCCAACCGATCTGAACAAGTTGGCCCAGCAGCCGGATCTGGCCGTCTTTACCTACCTGCGCAACCAGTGCCTGCGGTGCCACCACGCTGTGAAGGGCCGGCAGCGGCGTGGCGACTATCGGGGTATGGGATGCTCTGCGTGCCACATCCCCTACGGCAACGAAGGGCTTTACGAAGGCGGCGACAAGAACATCCCGCGCGACGAACCGGGCCACAGTCTGGTCCACTCGATCCAGGCCACGCGAGAGGCTGAAGTCACCGTGAATGGTCACAAATACAGCGGCATCCCCGTCGAAACATGCACGACGTGCCATAATCGCGGCAAGCGGATCGGCGTTTCTTCCCAAGGCCTGATGGAAACTCCCTATGCATCGCCCCATTCGAGTGACGGAAGCGGTCAGCCCGCCTTGCACACGAAGCATTACATCGCCATGCACCAGAGCATCCACAGCCAGAAAGGAATGCTCTGCCAGGACTGTCATACGTCGATCGATGTTCACGGCGACGGCTTCCTTGCGGCCGCTAACTTGGGAGCCGTGGAAATCGAATGCACCGATTGCCACGGCACAACGGAAGCCTATCCGTGGGAACTGCCGCTGGGATATATGGACGAGTTTGACGATTCACCCGCCACCGGGCGTGCCCGCGGCACGGCGACGGAACTACTGTCGCATGTCCGCCAGGGGATCGTGTATCCCGCGGAAGACGGCTACCTCCGCAGCGCCCGGGGAAATCCCCTCGCCAATACCGTCCGCGATGGCAACCGCGTGATCGTCCACACGGCCGCCGGGAAAGACATCGAATTGAAACCCCTGAAGCTGCTCGAAGCCGAGAAGGCCCTGAGTCTGGAAGGGGTCATTGCCATGAAGGCCGTTCGCAGCCATGTCGGCAAGATGGAATGCTACACGTGCCACACCGCCTGGGCGCCGCAGTGCTACGGGTGCCACGTGAAGATCGATTACTCCGGCGACAAGACCAGTTTCGACTGGTTGGCTGCCGGACATCAACATCAGCAGCCCGAGTACGCCGCCGGCCGCGGCGAAATCGGCTACGACACGATGATGCCGGGCAAGATCGAAGAACAGCGGTCCTTTCTCCGTTGGGAAGATCCGCCGATGGGTGTCAACGGCGAAGGACGCATTACGCCCGTTGCGCCAGGTTGCCAAGTTGCCGTTACGGTGATCGGCAACGACGGAAAACCGATCCTTCGCAACCACATCTTCCGTACAACACCGGAAAGCGAAGGGTCGGGACCCGACGGACAGCTCTCGCTCGACATGAGCCCATTGCATCCCCATACCGTGACGAAAGCCGCTCGGTCATGCGAGTCGTGCCATCTTTCGGAGAAGGCGTTGGGCTACGGAATCGCCGGCGGCAAGCTGACGCGACCTCCCGACGAAGGCGTGGTAGTCGACCTGGAGACAGCCGAGGGCCATATCCTCTCGGAAAACGCACAGACCCAGATCGCACCTATCGAGGGACTTCCGGCCGACTGGTCGCGATTCGTTTCCGAAGACGGCAAGCAGCTTCAAACGGTGGGCCACCATTTCCAGCTTTCTCGGCCGTTGAATGACGACGAACGATCGCACGTCGACCGCCGAGGCGTCTGCCTTTCCTGTCACCAGGAGATCCCCGACGGATCGCTTGCCGTGAGCCTGTTGCACCATGTGGCCGAGTATGCGGGACAACTGCCGAAGTCACCCGAGCAGCACACGTCGCTGGTGCATAAGGTCATGCTGTTTGCGGGGTGGATCCAAGTGGGAGGAATAGTGGGCGTGCCGTTGGCCTTGTTGGTCGGCGGCGCGTGGTACTGGCGCCGCAGAAGGCGGCGGAAGTCGGCTGGGGTCGCCCGCCGTGCGATGGGCCAATCGCCATGAAACCAATCGCCATGAAAGACGCACCGATCGATTTCTGATTCAAAGCGGAGTATCCATACGGGGCCCACGCTTAACCTTGGTCGCAGGGCAAGTCACCAAACAAGTAGCTGAGGTGAGCAGCACTACTGGAGGACTGAAAGATGGGAACAACACGCTTGATGACGGCATTTGTGGCCGGCTTCATCGCCCTGGCGTACTTGGCCGTGTGGGTCGTCCCGCTGGTCAAGGGACGTATCGAGATCACTGCCACCGAAGTGAGCATCGAGCGGATCGAAGCCGAAGGGTTCCCCGACGCAAGCTACCTGAAAGTAACGGGGGGCTACCTCATTTTTGCCGAAGCCGACGCAGATGTGTGGGACCTCGACGACAACGACGAGGCTTCCAAGACACGGGGCGAACTGCACGATCTTACCGTTCCGATTGTCAGTAAGTCGCAACTGGACGAGTGGCAGGCACACTTGCAGCGAAATGAGCCGATTGACGCCTCGCGTTTGCGCCTGGCGGTCTATTTTCGCGGCGAACAGGTTGCCCGGCTTTGGCCCAAACTGAAGCAACAGGCGGAGGCCGGTAAGGATCTCGATCTCCCGCCGATCCAAATGACGGTCACCGGCGAAACCGAGCCGATGAAGTTCCTGTTGAGCGATCCCTTGCAGTCTCGTCCGCGCAAAGGCAGTCTTGATCTGGAGCAGATGCGAGGATTGCGATTTGACAAACACCACAACAGCCTTGGCAATCTCGCAAAAGGTCTGGTGATCGGGCTGGGTCTCCTGACGTTTTCGATCGCAGTCCTCAGGTATCATCGCAAGCACCCTACCCGGCCGCCGAAACCGACTCTGAATGTCGAGGCAGTGGAGTACTTGGCGGGGCCAGGCATCGACGTGGATTGAATGGCCTGTCGGCGTGTATTGACTTTTCGACCCAGGCAAGTAGACTCAAGGGCGTTTCGCTCGTGTTGGGTTTTTGGTGCGGACCGGAGTCTGCATGGCTGTAGCAATGTATGCGGTGAGGTAGATGTATGTTGATCGACTGGTCTGACGAGTATTCAATCGGCATCCCCAAGATCGATGCGCAACACAAATTCTTCTTCGAGGCCGTCCATCGACTCCACAAGGAGTGTCTCGCGAACGAAGGAGAGCACGTCGTTCTGGAAACGCTTGTGTTCCTGGAGAATTATGTCGTTGGACATTTTCAAGCCGAGGAAGCGTTCATGCGAGAACACGAATACCCTGGTGTCGAAGGACATGCAAAACTCCACGTCGAGTTCTTAGAGCGGTTCGGGAGAATGGTCGGAGAGTTCAAGGAGTTGGGGCCCAGCCAGCACCTGGCCGAACGCATGGGAGAAATGGTCCAGGGCTGGCTCGTCGATCACATAGCCCAAGCCGATACGGCGTATGCGAAACATATCATAGAGCGACCCTAGCGTTCTACAGCCACGACGCCTTCCAGCACCTGGAAAGAGTAATTCCCGGTGGTTAACGTGCCGGAGACCGTGGTCTATTACCGCGAACCGCCATCGTCGTCGGTCCTGGCCACTTTGAGTGGAAAAGACGCCGAGTACGGCGGGCAGCCATCGATGGCCGTCTCCACCACGACCCACCAGCGATTCCGATCGTTCGACCCGTACTGGTCGGCTGGAATCTCCGTTTCGATCTCCGCGCTCAGCACGTCGCCTCGCTCGAAGTTCACGTCTCGCAGCACGACGAACTCGGTGTCGAAGGTATTTGACCAGATCTTCGTCTCGGTCATGTGGATACCCCCGGTCTCGATCCGCCTTACGTCGCGGCATAGCCGTATGCTGGTCGCTTGCACGCGGACGTTGGACCGCAGACGCTGGGCAATGCGGATCTCAAGTGGCTCGCCGATCCTCGCCGGGTGGGTTTTGACCGAAAGTACGATCTGGCCCAGGCTCTTCCTCAGCGGCCTCGCCCGGATCCATTTCCAGATGTCATGGAGTACGCCGCCACCGTAGATCACAGCCACCACGGTCCCGATGATCCAGGCCAGCGTACTCTGGGCTAGCCAGAGCCAGAGACCCAGACCGATCCCGAAGGAGATTACCGCTACCCACATGTCCGTTGATTCGGTGGATGTGGCGCTGGCGTATAACCTAATACGCCCGTCGTCCATCTTCTCGGTTCGAGGCTCCAGGATTCCACTCATAAGAATTCGCATTAGCCCATCGGGATTTGAATCGAACCCAAGTCTGGCACAGTGGGCAAGGGTTGTCAATCATCGGCTACGTGGGCGCCGATACTACCACCGTGTCTACCCGGCCATTGCTCGCGCCTCACCTGAGTCGTTATCCGTCGCGCGGGACACCTCACGCTGACCGCACAGAATCGAGTGGACTTTGCGCCATCAGCACAACGATTCCTCAGACCCGGACTTCTCAGTCAAGCATTGGGATGAAAATCCCTATCCGTGACTCTTAGAACTTGTAAAGGAATTACTTCCGGAATTTGTTTAGCCGCCGCCGGCACG
>CAYYOX010000137.1:0-9438 GCA_964473065.1 uncultured Planctomycetaceae bacterium
GCAACTGGTTTCACTTCAATAGCATCGATCTTCTGTTCGAGGGCTTGGATGTCATTCCGCAAGGCGCGAATAGCGTTGCTTGGATCTTCACCCCGCGAGAAGACTGCGACGATGATGGCGATCAGGATAAGGGTACCACAGCCCAGGGACGCGTGCCCTCGTCCGGCGTCGAATTTCGACCATCGAGCATTTATCGGCGTTTCAACTTCAATCGTTTTGCCACAGTGAGGACACGGGAACATCGTGAGGCTCCTAAGGTAAAATGGTCGTCAGGGGGGCCGTCAGGGTCAGACTCTAAATATTATAACATACTGCCACTTGGCGAATAGCCGGTCTTGTTTGGACAATGCTCTTGAAGGAGCGGCTTACGGGTTGGCCGACGCGACGGAGAATCTGATGCGCAGCGCCAAACCGCATTCTAGCCGCGAAGCAGCCATGCCACAACCTCCACTCATTGCAGCTAGCCCGCCCTCGCTTCCCTAAGCCATCCGCATTTTATAATATTTAGAGTCTGACCCTTATGCCGGAGTTTGCGTGCTAAAGGGCCCTGGCGTCGAGTTCTGCAAGCAAGATCTGCAGGGCCAGGTCGGCCGGTGCATTACGCGAAGAGTCGCCTTGCCCTAAACCGTCCATCGACGACGACCAAGCATCGGCTTCCATGTTCTGTGAAAGGACCTGATCGACATTCGCCTCCCATGCGGTTTGTCCGGCATGGTATCCGCCGTCAAACGCGCCGTGTCCTGCACCTTTCCCTTTACCCTTCCTGTTGGCCGAACCCTTAATTTTTTGGATCACCAAGTCGTACGCATCCGTGACGGCGGTCGGGCCGGCGGCAACTTTGAGGACCGATTCCTGACCAGCCTTCAGTGAGATGCTGACGGATTCGCCGTTGGCTTGGTCGGTTGCCTCGGCAATCAGATTCCCCGACGTGTCGTAGAGTTCGAGCGTAAAATCGGCGCCGGTCGCGATGGTAACCCGATAAGTGCCGGCCGTTTTCGTCGAAAAACGATAGTAGTCCACGTCGGTCGATTCGTGTACGGTCAAGTCGGTCTCGGATCGGCTGTTGAGTCTGCCCAAGTTCGTGGCCGTAGCCAGCGTATCGTTCACTTCGAACCTGTCAGGCAGGATATCGGTGCTCGGAGGATCAGTTGGCGGATCCGTCGGTGGGTCAGTTGGCGGATCGCTCGGTGGGTCAGTTGGCGGATCCGAGTTTGTGCCGCCGAAGTCGATGTCCAGGGCGTAGGCCCCCATGCCAAACACGTCGTCCGTGGCGCCGTCGGCCAGGATGGAGTAGACGTCACCGTCGACCAGTCCGGTCAGTTCCACCGAAACCAGCGACTCGTAGGCCAATCCGGCGTCGGCCGTGGCGACCAAGTTTCCGGCAGCGTCGTAGACTTGCAGTTTGGGGGCCAGTAGGCTGATGTCACGCGTATCCAGCGAAACGCTCAGAGTACCGTCCGACCCGGTCGGTACGCTTACGCGATAGTAGTCGGCATCGGCGACGCTGATCAGGTCGGCCGTCAAACTGGCGTCACCGGAGGAGTCCAGCGAAAGCTCTGTCGCGGAGGTCAGACTGTCGTTGGCGGCCGCCGCGTCGAATTGATCTGCCTGCCGCTGCCCGTAAACGGCCTGAATGTAGCCAATGTCATCCGCGGTCAGCTCCGTGTATACGCCGGCGATATAGGGAGACATCACCGTGCCGGACGCACTATGTCCCGCACCGAGAGAATGGCCCGCCTCGTGCAGGAGCGTCGAATAGAGATCCAGCGGAGTATCAATATGAAAGTTCGATTGGGAATTCAGCGAAATATCACCTCCCAAGGTGGACCAACCGGACGGATAGTAGGCGTAGGCGACATAGCTGTCGGTTCGCGGGTGCGCGCCGAGTCGGATGTCACCAAAGCGAGCGTCTCCCTGAACTGCACCGGAAGTTCCACCCCTGGAGCCGTCGTCGGAGACAAAATGGAAGTTCAGCGGCGCGGCGGTGGCCCACGTCTGCAACGCCCGGGCGAACTCGCGCTGCCAGACCTCCGTAGGCGCGATCGCGTCGAACTTGGCAAACAGACTGCTCTGGTAGCCGTCGCTCGATGTCCCGTCCGGCATGAAGCTGGCAGAAACGTTCAGGTCGCCCCATTCGTAGCCGGTTACTGCATACAGAAGCAACCGATTCTCCAGAGGTTCGAGTCGACAGTGACGTTGAAAACTGGGGTGTTGAAATAGGGGTTGGCGGGAACGTTTCTTCCGGCTGCTCGAGCCAGATCGCGCGCAGAATCTCATTGGCGACTCCTCAGTCAAAGTGTGGAAAGGTAGTTTGAAGTGGGCGCGAGTGGCAATCTACAGATGAGGGCAGCGGGTCAACCGAATGTCGGCCCGCCACAGCAGTTCTAGAGCGGCAATCCCAGGCTCGCAGACGTAACGCTTGAGCCTTGAGTCTAGCAAGTTGGGGTAATTGCGTCAACTACGGTGATTGCGTTTTTGAGAAAAGATGCGCAAAAAAGGAGAGTACGCTGCATGGGGGGATTTCGAGCCGCCATATCGCGTAAGCGGCAAGAGCGGCAGCTAATCGAGCAGCGTTTCGGCCGGCTTTGCCACTAGGCGTTTTCCCGCACTGCGGCCAAAGGACCAGAACAGGGCCGGGCGGACCAGGAATTCCAACAGCGTGCTGCTGATCAGCCCGCCGATAATCACCGTGGCGATCGGATAGAGGATTTCCTTGCCCGGCTCGCCGGCGGCAATAGCCAAGGGCACCAACCCGATACCCGAGGTCAAGGCGGTCATCAACACGGGCGCGAGCCGCTCGCGTCCGGCGCGGACTAGCATCTTCTGCGAGAATTCCTCGCCTTCGTTTCTGACCAGGTACAGATAGTGGTTCAGCAGCAGGATGCCGTTGCGCGAGGCGATGCCGCACAGCGAGATGAACCCGACCATGGCGGCCACGGTCAGCGTCTGCTCGGTCAACACCAAGGCGGCCACGGCGCCGATGAAGGCCGTCGGCAGGGCTACCATCACCTGCAAGGCGAAATTGGCCGAATGGAACATTGTGTATAACGTCAAGAATACGCCGATCAACGAGATGGTAAACAACACGGCGATGGTCCGCGAGGCCGTCTGCTGACTCTCGAACTGCCCGCCAAACACGACATGGTATCCGCTAGGCAAGGCATCCTCGATCGGTCGAACGGCACGTTGGATTTCCTTGACTACGTCGACCAATCCACGCCCCGACACGTTGCATTGCAGCACGATTCGTCGCGTTACGTTCTCGCGATTGATCGTGTTCGGACCGAACGCTCGTTCGATCCGCGCTACCGAATCGAGCGTAGTCGAACCACCGCCGGGTAACTTGATGGTCAGTCGCTTCAGGGCGGTCAGGTCCTCCCGATACTTTTCCTCCATGCGCACCAGCAGATCGAACGACTGCTGTTCGACCAGAACCTGAGAGACGACCTTGCCGTGCATGGCGGTCTCGATCAGGTGGTTCACGGCGCCGGGTGTGAGACCATAAAACGCCAACCGATCGCGATCGAGCGTGATGCGCAGTTGCGGAATCCGGATCTGGGGTTCGATCAACAGGTCCTTGATGCCCGGGATGTTGTGAATGGCTTCTTCCATCTCGACCACGGTTTTCCGCAGCACATCGAGATCCTTGCCGTAGATTTTCACGGCCACATGGGCTTGCACGCCGGAGAGCATGTGAGAGATCAGATGGGCCAAGGGTTGCTCGACGGTCGTAATCACGCCCTTCACACCGGCCGTCTGCTCCCGGATCTCTTCGAGGATTTGTTCCCGGCTGCGACCGCTGTCCGGCTCGAACGTACCGATGATCTCGGTGGCATTTACGCCGACGGCATGTTCGTCCAATTCGGCCCGACCGGTCTTGCTGACGAACGACTTCAGCCCTTTGATTTCCTTGAGCCGATCTTCGACCTGTCGGGCGGCCTTTTTCGATTGCGCGAGCGAGGTACCCGGCGGCATAATGACGTTCAGTTGCACCACGCCTTCGTCGAACGGCGGCAGGAAATCGCTTTCCAACCGCCATAAGGCCACGCTGCTGACGACGACCAGCACCACCGCACCGGCCAGGATCGTCCGGCGCCATCTTAGGCTGGCTTCGATGAGTCGCCCGGCCAAGTACTTCAACACCCTAAGGAACGGCCCCTCTTCATCGCGCACGACGGCCCGAGCACTCGGCAGAAGCCAATACGACAGCACGGGCGTGACGGTCAGCGAAACCAGCAGCGAGGAGAGAATCGAAACGATGTATGCGATCGCCAAAGGCGTAAACAGTCGGCCTTCCATGCCGCCGAGTCCGAACAGGGGGATGAAAACCAGCACCACGATCAGAGTGCCGAACACGATCGACGTACGGACCTCGACGCTGGCCCGATACACGACCAACAGCGGCGACAGCGGCTTGTCGCGATGCCGGTTCTCACGCAACCGACGGAAGATATTCTCCACGTCGACGATCGCATCATCGACCAATTCGCCGATCGCCACCGCCAATCCGCCGAGGGTCATCGTGTTGATCGAAAGGTCAAAAGCCTGAAACACCATGGCGGTCACCACGAGCGACAACGGGATCGCCGTGAGCGTGACAAACGTGGTTCGGAGGTTCACCAGAAATATTAACAGGATGGCCACCACGAGCAGGCTCCCGTCCCGTAGTGCCTCGATCACGTTGCCGATTGCCAGATCGATGAGGGCCTTCTGCTGATAGAGCGCCGGCTCGACCCGGACATCCTTAGGCAGGGTCTTTTGCAAATCGAGCAAGGCCAGCGTGACTTCGTCGGTGACCTTTCGCGTGTCGGCGCCGGGCTGCTTGTTGACGGTCAGGATCACGGCCGGCCCGCCGGTGAAGGTTCCGTCCGCCTCACGAACAAACGCGGCACTGTCACCCCGTTTGACCTCCGGGCCTTCGACAACCTGGGCAATCTGGCTCAATAAGATCGGCGTGCCGTCGCGGACCTTCACCGGCAGTTTCCGCAAATCGTCGATCGTGCGCACTCGTCCCAGCGCCCGGACCAACAACTCTTTCGGTCCCTGGTCGTCCAGATATCCGCCGGTGACGTTGGTATTGCTCTGTTTCAGGGCCTCTTTGGTCTCGTCCAGGGTAATGTCGTAGTCGAGCAGTTTTTGCGGGTCGACCAGAACCTGAAACTGCTTGCGTTGCCCCCCCATGGTGAACACCTGCGAAACGCCCGCGATGCTCAGAAGCCGACGTCGCACGACCCAATCGGCCAGAGTGCGCAGCTCCATGGGCGAGGTTTTCCCCTCGGCGCTGCGCAACCCCACGATCATGATTTGCCCGGTGATCGAGGAAATCGGCGCCAGTTGCGGTTTGACACCCGTCGGCAGTCGGTCGGTCACCAGCGCCAGCCGCTCGTTGACGATCTGCCGATCGTCGAGGATGTTGGTCCCCCAATCGAACTCGACCCAAACGATCGACAAACCCACGCCCGAACTACTGCGCACGGCCTGGACCCCGGTAGCGCCGTTCAGCGCCGTCTCCATGGGGAAGGTAATCAGCGTTTCGACCTCCTCGGGCGCCAGGCCGGGGGCTTCGGTCATAATGGTTACGCGAGGCCGGTTCAGATCGGGAAACAGATCGATCGGCAACTGGCGCATCGTCCACGTACCATATCCCAGCAGAAGCACCGCGATGGCAGCCGTCAGCAGGCGATGACTAAGGGCGAATCGAATAATGGCGTTGAGCATGGGGGAGCAGTGGATAGTGGTTAGTGGATAGTGGATAGTGGCCACTTGAACTGCAAACGCCACCACGGGGCTTGTCCCCGTGGAGCGCTGATTGACCACTAGTACGGTTTGTTTTCCTCGCGTTCTCCGCCAATCTGGGCCGCCGCTGGAAGCGGCGGCCCAGATTGGCGAGCGGTGTTATTCGGTTCCACTGGTTAGTGGCCAATCATCGTTCCACCGGGACAAGCCCGGTGGTGACGGACGAAGCGTTTACTATTTCAATGGTTAGTGGATGGTTTTCCGTTTGCTCCCGTGCAGAGCAGAGGAACGGTCATCCGTTTTCAGTGCGAGTGTCCGGCGTGGGCAGTGACGTCTTGGCCGCCTTTGTTCTTCGTTCCCAGATAAATCTGATAGGCCCCGGCAACGGCGACTTTTACGCCCGGTTTGAGGGCTCCGTCGTTGGCAATCACGGCATAGTCCTGGTCGCGATGTTCTATCTGCACGCCGCGGCGGTCGAAGTGGTCGCCGTTCAGCTCGAAGACAAACGCCTCGGCGCCTTCTCGCACGACCGCCTCGACCGGCAGTACAATGCGATCTTCGGACGGCTCGGTCGGCACCCTCAATCGCAACCGTTGCCCGGGGCGGAACTCCCAATCGATAAAACGATGGCCGGACCCGTTTTGGCTGTCTCGGGCCAACCGATTCGGCAGCAGCACGTAGAAGTGGAACGCCCGGGATAGCGCCTCGACCTCGTTGTCCAGGTAAAGGATCTTCAGATCCTCGACTATCTGGCGGTCGGCGCCGGGTCTCTCGAAGACGGCCGTCACGGGCCAGCCGTTCTTGGCGGCTTGCGTCAGGCTGGGGATATCCTGCTCGAACGCCTCGCCGCGGATGTGCAACTCGTTATAGTCGGCCAACATGCACAGCGGATCGCCAATCGTGATGTGCTGACCCACCTCGACGTTCAACCGCTCGACTTGCAGCAATCGTAATTCGCCTTGGTCCGACGCCTGCGAGGGCTCGGGAACCGTGACCGTCAGATCCTGCAACAGCTCACGATCTTCGAGGATCTGCTCGACTTGCTCGCCACTAAGGCCATGTAGCAAAAGGCTCTGCGTTTGAGCTTTCAAAACGCCTTCGAGCTTCTGTTGTTCGTACTGGCGCGCGAGCAGCGTTTTCCCGGCGATGGCCCCATTGGCCGCCACTTTCGTAAGCCGCTCGACTTCCCGCTTGACCACGTCCAGTTCCTCGGCCACGCGCAGAAACTCGGCCTGGGTCTGCACCAGTTCTTCGTGGGTCAGTTGCAGATCGAACAACGGCATACCCGAGGTCACAGCCTCGCCTTCCACGCGATGAATCCGCTTGACCCTGCCGGTAAAAGGCGCCGCAACCTGTACCTGAGAACGGCCCGGACGTCGGACGACGGTTGCAGGCACGGCAAGGCTTCGTGCGAACGGACCCAGCTTGACCCGCTTTACCTTCACGCCGATATTCGCCCGAGCCTGCTTGCTCATGCACAACGAGGTCGCCTCGTCATGCTCGTGGTCGTCCGGTTTGGCCTTCTTCTTGTGCTCATGCTTGTCACCGCCATGCGCGTGACCGTGTTCGGCGTCCGAAGCTTTGGTCTTGGTTTTGCCGTGGTCGTGCCCATCGTCGTCACTATGCACTTCGGCTGCGGGTTTCTTGGCGGTTGAACGGGAAGCTTCCGAACATCCGGCAATTGCGACCACCGCTGCCATGGCACCGATCAGACAATTTGAAATCAGAAATCTACTCATGTTTTCACCCTAACTTGATACTCTGCAATTCGATGCGATGCCCAAGGTTCACGCGCACGGGCAACCGCTATGAAACGAACGTCCGTCTTCCCGACAAGAATGTGGGAACGGTTCAGAGGAGCAGAGATTGGGTAAGCAGATAGACGGGCGGTGATCCGCGAAGTGTTTCGCCGGCGATCGGCTCGACAGCCGGGCCGGATTCGGCCACGATGTACGGGGCGGGCAAGACTAGCGCCAAGACGGTTTCCCCGACGCCCGGCGTTGGAACCTCAATAAGGCGACCCGGTCGGACCGCCGGAAGATGGCACGACCCCTCTTGGCATTGGTGCTGATCGGGCGCCGGCTGTTCGGTCGGTTCGCTCGACGAGTGCTGATGTCCGGTGTGAGAATCGCGGCAGCAGCAAACGGCTGCCGAAGCCATCGCCACGCCCTCGTGATGATGGTGCCAGCAACACCCCAAAACGGAGTGAACCACCATCGAAACGGCCGCCAGGTTGGAAATCAGTTGGCCCATATCTGTCTTTATCGGATCGCGTAACGTCATTATTGCATCCTATTACGCGAAAGCCGGCCTCGTCAACGGCACTTCCTTGGGGCAACTCCCCGGCAAGCCCCGCTTGTTGCGGCCGCAAAGTCGCCGCATATTCCGCCGATTGCGCAAATAACCTAACCCAACAGCACGCCCGCGTAGCCGACCACGCGGCTTGTGTCGCCGCTGGATTCGGCGCTGGTCGAGTAGCCGACCTCTTCGCTGCGGGAAAGCTGTCCCAGTTGCTTTAGGGTCTCCATGACGATCACGGCCGGGAACATGCCGCACATGCTGATCTGGTTTTCCCGAACCGTCTCGTACAACTTGGCCGGGTCGAGCGTTTCCATGGCGTCCAGAGCCATGCGGTCGATGCGGCGCGTGCGGGCCTCGTCGGCGAAATGGTTCATGTCGCTGGAGATAACCAACAGCGGCCGCGACTCCTCCGCGCGCAACACGTCGGCCATTTGCCGGCCAAACTCTTGCAACCGTGGCAGCGTACCGCCGCCGATCGTGATGCCGACCACCTTGGCCTCGGGCGCCAACTTTGCCAACAGGGGCAATTGCACTTCGATCGCGTGTTCTTGCCGATGTGCCGCCGAGTCCGCTTCCAGTCCGTCGATGCCCTGGGCCAACCGCTGGGCCAACTCGGGATCCGAGGCAACCTCGCCGCAGGGCAACGACCACACACGATGCGGCGCCACGGCCCATTCCGCGCCGCCGGACCGATGCTTCGGACATAGAATAATGACCCGATCGGGAATCTTCACCCGGCTCAGCACTTCGGCTGCCAACCGGCCCGAGTAGGTCCAACCGGCATGCGGCACCATCAGGCCGGGCCAAGGTTTCGGTTTCCGCTTCTTCGGCAACATCTCGTCGAGCATCCGGTCGATCTCGTCTGCCTTGCCCGGATAGAACGTACCGGCCACGGCCGCCGGGCGAACTTCCGGCCCCGACTGCGGTCGCGGGACGTTGGCGATCGTTACCCGAGGCTGTGTGGACACGACGGCCATGCTCATCACGCGTGCCGAGGCTCGGTCGGGTATGGTCGCTTCTTTCAGGGCCGTTTCTAATAGTTGTTCGGCCGACAGACTCGGATCGAAGACCCAAGCCGAACGCGGCCCGTCGATCACCAACATGGCCCGATGCTTCGGATCGACGCTCGCGAGGCTCGGCTCATCTGCCGTGCCGTGCATGGCCGGATCCAGCAGCACACTCAGCCCGAGCGGCGCCGATTGGACCGTTTGATAATGGACCCCCTGGGCCCTGAGCGCCTGGGCGGCCGAGTCGATCAGGCTAAACAGCGTAGTTTGCAACGGCATCTGCGGCCGCATCGACAGCTTGCTGCAATCGAGGGCTTCCGGTTCACCCGGGTTGCCCACGGTGATGGCCAGGCCGCTGACTCCGCCGTCGAAACCGCCCGTCATGTAATAGCTG
>CAYYOX010000137.1:9448-12578 GCA_964473065.1 uncultured Planctomycetaceae bacterium
AAGGCGGCCACGTCGGCTCCGGTCGGCCCGCCGGGAACCATGCCGTCCACGGCTGCCCCGGCGTCCAGTCGGCCCTTGATCGCGTAGCCCTCGAAAGTCATCAGCGTCGCGGCATCGTCTTGCCAGGCATCCGGCGGCAAGCCGGCCTTGAGACAGACCTGTTTCAAAAAGCCCTTGGCGTCGAGATTATGGTCGATCGCTACGCCCGGCAGCAGCAACCCTCGGGCGTGCCCTTTAGTGATTTGCAGGCCGTGCCTGCCGATCTCGACCGCTCGGGCCCGATCCTTTCCCCGCTGGGCCACCGGCTGCAATCCCCAGAGCAACCAGACTTCCATATCCAAAACGCCAAGTTCGGTGGGCGAGATGGGTGGGAAACGCGGATCCTCCTTGGCGGCCCGATCGGCCGCGCGATCCACGGCCTCACCCAGCGGCAACGATTCGCCCAACATGCCGCAACAACTACGCAACTGTCCGCCACACTTCAGACTGACAAACGCCCCATAGACGGGCAGGCCGGCCAAATCGGACAGCGACGCCTTCAACGCCTCGGGCGCCTGCGCGCGAACGATGGCCGCCACGCGGCGCCCGGTCGCCTCGAAAAGGGTCGATTCCTGCTGCTTGGAGAGTTCCGGTCGCACGGTGCCGTCGCCGGCCGGCTTGGGGCGCTTGGCCGGTTCCGGCTTGGTCACGGTCGGTTTCGCAGCCACCGCATAAGACGCAATGTCCACCGGCACCCGACGGCCGCCCCACTCACCCGCCCGAGCGTCGAATCGCCCGGCGATCGGCGTTTGGCAATGTCCGCATTGTCCCTTTCGCAGCTCGAACCGCCCGAGGATATACCCGTCTCGTTCGATGACCACGCGGCGGCAACCGGGGCAATAGGTGCTTTGATGCTCGCGATCGGCCACGTTGCCCGTATAGACGTAACGTAGCCCCGCATCGCAGGCCGTTCGATGGGCCTCGAGCAGCGTTTCCGTCGGCGTGCTGGGAAACTCGGTCATCTTGAAATCGGGATGAAAGGCCGAGAAGTGGATCGGCACGTCGGGCCCCAATTCGCCGACGATCCAGTCGCACATCCGCTTCAACTCGTCCGGCGAATCGTTGGCTGTGGGAATCACCAAATTCGTGATTTCCGTCCAGATATCCGTCTCCCGGGCTAACCAACGCAAGGTGTCCAGCACGGGTTCTAAGTGTCCGCCGGTCAGTTTCTGATAGAAGTCCTCGCTGAAACCCTTCAGGTCGACATTGGCCGCGTCGAGGTGTTTATAGAAGTCCTCTCGGGCCTCGGCCGTGATGTAGCCGGAGGTGACGGCCACGGTCTTCACGCCTAGGTCGTGGCATGCCTTGGCCGTATCGATGGCGTACTCGGCCCAAATGATCGGGTCGTTGTAGGTGAAGGCCACGCTGCGGCAACCCAGCTTGGCGGCCGCGTTGGCGACCGTCTCGGGCGAGGCAGTTTCCGAGGCGGCCTCGACGTCCTTCGAGCGCGACATCGACCAGTTCTGGCAGAACTTGCAACCCAGGTTGCAGCCGGCTGTGCCGAAGGAGAGTACGGGCGTGCCGGGATAGAACTGGTTCAGCGGTTTCTTCTCGATCGGGTCGACACAGAATCCGGTACTTCGGCCGTAGGTGGTCGAGACCATCCGGCCCTCGCGGTTTTGCCGCACGAAGCAGAACCCGCGGTCTCCCGGCCCCAGCGAGCATCCCCGCGGACACACGCCGCAAAGCACGCGCTGCCCGTCATCCGACTCCCGCCACCACCCGCCGACACGGCTCCCATCGGCGTCCGGCGGCTCATCCGGCGGTTTGCTCACCACCCGTGACATCGGCAAATCCTTTCCCAAAGCGAGTCTTAGCTTGATCTATGGAAAGTATATCGGTTTGGGTACTGGCCGGAAACTGCAAAGCGTGCCAAGCGGTTATGCCTGCAAAGCCGCAGCCAAAGTGTTAGCCCGGATTATTTATGGGTTTGTAGCTGCGTTCGCCAGAACGTGGTGCGTGTCCTAGGGTTACGACCACGTTCTGGCGAACGTAGCTACGACAGTGTGTCACGCAATTCTCAGGGTCATGAATAATGCGGGCTAGGCACTCACGATGCCAGGATGGTGCAGACGATAATTCGGTTATGGAAGAGCGTCCTGGCTTCCAGGGGCCGAGCCTTGCCGCTGAAGCGTGCAGCGCTGGCAGGAATTCTTTCCCTAATCACCGCAGCGGCTGGATTTCAAAGAAAAGAAACGCTACGCCGAGAAAAGAGGGGGCCGCTAGGCGACTTGCTCGACCTCGTTGGCCGGTTCTTCGTCGTAGTCGGGCTCTTCGTCGGTTAGTTCGACCGGCTCGGGGGGCGCCGCTGCCGGTTGGCGGTGATGTTTCCGCCAGAAATAGAACGCGGCTGCGATTACGGCCACCACGACGACAACGGTCAGCATGACCTCGGCCTCGCGAATCCAACGATAGATCGCACTGCCGTAGCGATCGCTGAGGAAAAAGCTCAGCCCGAAGAACGTGCCGATGACCGCCGTGGCGCAGAATAGGTCGATCAGCAGAAAACGGCGAAATCGCACGCGAAGGATTCCGGCCGTCAGGTAGACCGGGGCTCGGATGCCGACCAGGAATCGGGCTAGAAAGAAGACCTTCAGGCCATGAGTATGGATCAACTGCTCCATCCGGGCTTCACGTTCCGGATGCACAAACCGATCCCACCAGTGGTGCTCGCGAAGTACACTGCGGCCGAAATGGAATCCGATCCAGTACATCACGCAGTCGCCGGCCAAGGCGCCCGCAAGACAGGCCGACAGCGCCAACCACGGGTTAAGCGCACCCTGCGCACTGGCTACCCCAGCGGCTATAATAAACACCTCTTCAGGCACGGGCAGCCCGGCACCGGTCAGCATTAGGAAACCAATGATTCCCAAATAGGCCAAAACGGGGCCGTGACTGAGGAGAAACTCGATCATGGTTGCGGTCTTCTGTTTGTTCCGAAAACGCCGTGAGCCTCAACTAAGGACTTGTAAAGTAATTACTTCCCGATTCCGGAGTTCCACCATTTAGCCGCCACTACGGCGATGAGACGTTTAGCCGTCGCCGGCACGGCGATGAGACGTTTAGCCGTCGCCGGCACGGCGATGAGACG
>CAYYOX010000138.1:0-5007 GCA_964473065.1 uncultured Planctomycetaceae bacterium
TTCCGCGCAATCAACGTATCGATCGCATTAACCCGCCGGTCGCGATTGAAGTCGTGCCGGGTCTCCAGGCTGGCCGGATTGTAAAACGGGCGGGGGTTGCGTCGCGTGTCGAGGACATCGTAAGCATCAACTTTGGCGTGAGTTGTGGAGTTGCCCGTCTCGCCAATGGCGTTGCCGAAGTAGAACACATCGTCTTGGCCCAACCCGGTCGTGGCGGGATTGGCCAACACGGTCACTTCAAGCCATTGTTTCTCAACAACGCCGTCTTCGAAGGCGATCACAATCCGATCGGAGCCGCCCAGTCCTTCGCCGGGACGAACGGTGATCGTGGGCGTGGCGACGAGGGGATCCCAGTTCTCCGGCTGGCTGTCGTTACCCACCTTGAACCGAAAGTCGGCCGTACTGACGGGCCCGGCAAGACTCGCAATATCGACCATCAAGCCGTTGATACCGCGAGTGTAGTTCGTGTAGTTGGCAAAGGTGGCCTTGCTGCCCGGCAATAGGGGGAACTTGTCCGGGGCGATGGCGTCATTGTCATCCCGCCCTTTCTCCGAGTTGTCCCAGCTCGAGTTGTTGTAAAAGACGTGCCGGCCAACCACCGGGGAAGGCGGGGCGACCGCGAGCGTGAACTGGTCGATCACTTGCCCGTCGTCGGCCGCCACATAGCTGACCGTAAGGTGGGTCGACGCAACGTCGATCCGGGCGAAACCCCACTCGGAAGCCGGATCGGTAGTCGTGGTGAACCCCGAGGCCACAAACGGAAACTGCGCATAGGACCCCGAACGCAGGGTCTTCCCCCCGACGCCGGAGACCACCTGAATCAGACCGTCGCCTTGCTGATAGTGTTTGTCGGTATCGGGCACGAAGGTGGCTTCGCCCTCGCTTTCGCCCAACAGCGGATAGGTCCAACTGAACGTATGCGAGTGTCCGGTAACGAACAGGTCCACTCCAGCCGCTCGGAGCCGCGGCACGACCTGCCGGTAGTAATTGTCGTCGGGCGTCTGCGATTTGTCGGGACCGCCGGCCACCGGATGATGCACGAAAACGATCTTCCACCGCGCGTCCGAGGCAGCAAGGTCCGCCTCGACCCACTCGAGTTGGGCGTCCAATCGCGTCGCGTCTAGCAGGCTATTCGTGTCGAACGTCGTGAAGTGTACCTGGCCGTAGTCGAACGAATAGTTATGCTCGGGCCGCTCGCTCGCTGGCGGGCTGGCCGGCGCCGTGACTCCTTCGACCGGGATCGGCACCGAAAAGTTGTCTTCCGTCGGGTTACCCAAAGCCGTACGGAAACCGTGGTTGCCGAGTCCCATGTAGTCGACATGCCCGGCGTTCCACTGGGTCGCCTCGGGAACGATCGTCGGGTCGAATCGCGAGTCGAATTCGGCATGTGTACCGTAATTATAAACGTTGTCGCCCGTCAAAACGGCAAATGCCGGATCGATCTGATTGATGCGGTCTTGGACCAGCCGAAAGTTCGTCGAGGCCGCATAGGCCGAATCGCCATAGGCAACAAATGAAAACGACTCGTCGTCGGCCACCGGCAATCGCGTGTGGAACGTCTCTTGGTAGCTTGCCAACTCTTGGCCGCCGCGGAGGTGCCGAACGCGGTATTCATAATCCGTGTCGTAGTCCAACCCGTCCACTTCGACCGAGTGAACCACTCGGGTTTCAACCTCCGTATCGAGCATTCGAACTGGCCCGGCCGCAATCCAGGAAGGATCGTCCGCGAGACGATACACGACCTCGAACGTATCTTCCGTGCCCGTGCCTGCGCTGATCGTTTGCCAGAGGATCTCGATCTGGTCGGTCTCGCTGCCGGCGTATCCGTCCAATGGCGCATCGCCCAATTGCAGCCGGGGTGAGTGCTTGATCTGATATTGCGGTTCGATCTCCTCGACCGCCGCCGGGGCTTCTTCGGCTGCCACGTCGACCGACGCCGCCAGCAAGGCCTCCGACATGACCAGCGAAGCGGCCGACAGCAAGGTGCGGCGTTCCAACGGCTCGCACAAGAGCCGGCGCCAAAAACCGGCATCTCGTCGAATTCTATTATACTTCCGAAACATCATGAGTCGTTCTGGTGGGGAGCAATTCCGTTCAATTCGTAATCAACGCAAACGTATTACCGTGTTGCGACGACATTGCTATAAAGCCGCGACCGTTGGTCGCGCCAGGATCCTGCCTAATACCGCGTTTCCGTCGCCGTTGTTCGCGACCAACGGTCGCGGCTTTATAGCACAACGCTACGCCCAATTGAACGGTATTGTGGCTAGGACCGAGTAGCACACCCTATATTATAGTTTAACCGCTTCTTGACCAATATGTATGAAACTACCGGCAGAAGGCTGGGGAATCCCCAGAATCCCGTAGAAATGCGTCCTGCGGCCACCCCCCCGCGAGTGCCGCCTTGCATCTTACACGTCGCAAAGCTTGACGGCCTCGCGGAGCGATTGCATCGGGTCGCGGGTGGGGATGAACTCCTGGCCCACGTAGCCCTGGTAGCCCGTCTCGGCGATCACTTTCATGATCGGCAGGTAGTTGATCTCCTGCGTGTCGTCGATCTCGTTGCGGCCCGGGTTGCCGGCCGTGTGGTAGTGGCCGATGTACTCGGCATACTCCTTGATCCGCGTGATGATGTCACCCTGCATGATCTGCACGTGATAAACATCGAACAGGATCTTCATCCGCGGCGAGCCGATCCGCTTGCAGACCTCGACGCACCACTCGCACGAATCGCCCATGTATCCCGGGTGGCCCTTCATGTCCTCGGCCACGCGACTGTTGAGCACCTCCAGGATCAGATTGATGTTCTTCTCTTCCGCGTAGCCGATCACCTTCTTCAGCCCGGCAACCGTGTTGTCCAGTCCGACATCGTCGGCAGTGTCGTTGCGAAATCCCGAGAAGGTGATCACGTTGGGGAACCCGGCCTCGGCACACGCGTCGACCGCAGTCTTGATCTTGTCGATGCACATTTCGTGGTTGGCCGGGTCGTTAAATCCCTTGACGAATCCGTGGCTATTGGCCAGGGCACAGATCAGTCCGTGTTTCTTCAAAGTCGGCCAGCCCTCGGGGTCGACCAGTTCGATCGATTGGATCCCCATCGCCTTCGCGTTCACAGCCAGTTCTTCCAAAGTCATCGGATCGAAGCACCAATGGGCCACTGACTGTTTGATGCGCCCCTTGGTCACCACGCGTCGCTGGGCCGCCTGAGCAACCCCGGGCAGCCCGGCAGCCATCGCCATGGCCCCGATGGCCGTTGATTTCAAAAGTCCCCGACGTGTCAAATCATGATCCGTTTTCATTATTGATACCCTTTTCTCAGTTAGATTGGCGAGCATAATGGCGAAATACAACACCCCACACTATACCCGCCCAGCCCAAACAGTGCAAATAGGGCCGCTTGCGGCTTTGCAATGCCCCTGCAATAGAAAAGGGGACTGGCTCCGAGCACGAATAGATGCTAAACCCGCCGGAAACCTCTCCGGCTCGGCGCCTGTCCTTGCGACGCGTCCGCAGACACCTCGCTCATCACCCGCTTCAGGGCATCCGTGTCAAAGCCATTGATCTTCACCGCCTGTACGGTTCCCATGATATTGCTCCCGGCAAAAGGGTAGAAAAGGGCCGTGCGCCCGGCTCGATCCGAACCACGCACGGCCAGCCAATTACGCTAAAGAATTCTACGCAGGCTTTAGCCGGGCGGCAAACGCGCGGGCGTTGATGACCACAGGGCCATTCACGGTCCTTTCCGCCGTAGGCGGTCATAGGCCCGACGTTTACGTCGGGTTATGCGTGCCGACACCCAACCAAGATTTTTTCCCGCGGCTGCCTAGGCAGCCGCGGGAAAAAATCAAATAGGACGGGAGTTGTACCCGTTTCTTTCAACCCGTGCTAAAGCACGGGCCTAATACCGCCTCCGGCGGAAAGGACCGTGAACGGCCCTGGAGTTATTCCTCGTCCGACAAATACCGACTGTCACTCTCCAGCGTATACGTCGGCAGGTAGTCGCTTTTGAGATTGTGGGTGTGGACGTATTGGCCGGGCTCGATGGCGATGGTGGCCGAGCCGATCGGCAGGCCGTGCTTGATGATCTTCTGGCCGGCGGCGATGGGGACCAGGGCCAACTTGTGGCCGGTGGGGACCGTTTCACTGATCTTCAGAGAAGTATCCTCGAACGAGAGCGTCTCGCCCGGCTCGATGTTTCGCGTGGCGATCACCACGTTGTCGTCCGCGTCGAGCCGCAACAGGGCCGAGTCGGTCGTGTTGTTAGAACTTGCCATGTTTTAGTCAGGTCTTCTGGATCAGGTCCGCCCGCCAAACGATGGCCGGTGACATTCGGTTGTAACGGTTATTGTCGCACGGGAACCATGAGGCCATTCATAGTAAGTGACCGATCGCTCTCTGGCAAGCGAGGGGCAGGAAATCGGGGCCAATCCCGCGATCCCGAGCGGCCTGACGTTGCTTTCAGGCAACATGGCCGGGCGGTCCGGTGGCAAAGGGCAACCGGTCGTCTCGTTGGCCCGTGCCTAGGGGAATTCACCCCACTGGGCCATAAGGCTGCCGATAGCAACCACTTGCGACGATCCGGCCTGCCGTTTTGGGGTGAGTCAACGGGCTTGGCACGCGGGTTGCTTAAACCAACTACCATCGAGCGTTGCTCCTCAAACCCAAGCCACTGTTCAGTGGCGGCGAGCCCGATCGTCCCCTATGGCCCACCATCCTAACGACTGGTCCCCCGCACTGGCCAGTCGGTTACGGACTCGCCACCCACGGCCCCGTTCCTTTCCTCCAGGAACGGGGCTTCTTCTTTTTCTTGCACTTCCCGCCGGTAGTTGACGGCCGCGGCTGATGCGTTATACAAAGGAGTCTGAATATCGAATATCGAACAAGGAATAACGAAGGAAGAAGGTGATCACTGCGGAAAAGACGATTGGAAAAGCAAACATACTTTCGTCATTCGTTATTCCTTGTTCGACATTCGATATTCAAAAAGCCTTGCTCAAGCCGCCAACC
>CAYYOX010000138.1:5017-7033 GCA_964473065.1 uncultured Planctomycetaceae bacterium
TATGCAGTAAGTCGAGTATCAAAAATCTATGCTCACGCCCCAATGAATTCACATCATACTTAGGTCCTTCCTGACTGCATCAATTCGAGGTAACGTATGAAAATGACAACATGGTCTGCGTGCGTAACAATGTTAGCCGCCGTAAGTATCCTACTGGCCGGCATGGCAGCTCCCGCGGCCGAACCCGAACTGCTTTGGCCGGACGGCGCTCCCGGGGCGAAAGGCGATCAGCCGAAAGACAAGCCGACGCTGACGATCTGGCTGCCCGAGAAAGACAAGGCGACCGGAGCGGCCGTGGTTATTTGCCCCGGCGGAGGGTATGGATTCCTGGCGATTGAACACGAAGGAGTGGACATCGGGAAATGGCTCAACAGTTTCGGCGTGGCCGGGATCATGCTCGAGTATCGGCACCGCAATCGCGGCTATGGTCATCCGGCGCCGCTGCAGGATGCCCAACTCGCAATTCGCACGGTGCGGGCAAGGGCCGATCAGTTGGGGATCGATCCTAAGAAGATCGGCATCATGGGCTTCTCGGCCGGCGGACATCTGGCTTCGACCGCCGGCACGCATTTCGACGCTGGCGACCCGCAATCCGACGACCCGATCCAGCGGGCAAGCTGCCGGCCCGACTTCATGATCCTTTGCTATCCGGTTGTGGCGTTCGACGAGCCGTACACGCATCGCGGCTCCCAGCACAATCTGATTGGCGAGAATGCCGATCCCGAGCTGATCCGCAGTCTGTCGAACGAGAAGCAGGTGACGGCCGAGACGCCGCCGACATTCCTGTTCCATACGGATGAAGACCGCGGCGTGCCGTCGGAGAACAGCGTGCAGTTCTACTTGGCCTTGCGACGGGCGAAAGTGCCGGCCGAGTTGCACGTGTTTCAGAAAGGGCGTCATGGGTTGGGGTTGGCGCCCGAGACGCCGGGGACAGCGCGTTGGCCGAAGTGTTGTGAGGATTGGATGCGGGGGCTGGGGTTGTTGAGGCGAACCGGTGACGGCCAGTAGTGTCCTTTGGGCATTGCAAAGCCGCAAGCGGCTGAAGAATAGCCGCAAACGGCCGGTTCGGCGGCCCCCCTTGGCGGACCGGATAGGGGCTGAGTATACTTGAGTGTTTCGCTGAACGGGCCCAATCCCCTGGAAAGAGACTGATGACACGAATTGCTGTAGTTGGAGCCGCTGGTTATACCGCTTTGGAGGTGATCAAGATCCTGATCCGCCATCCGGGTGCGGAGATCGTGGCTGTCACCGATCGACACGACGGTCGCCCTCATGTGGGCGCCATTCACCCCTCGCTTAACGGCCGACTGGACCTGTGCGTCGAGAATCTTACGCCGGCCGAAGTGGCCGCGCGGGCCGAGTGTGTGTTCCTTTGCCTGCCGCATGGCGTCTCGTCTTCGATGGTTCCGTCCTTGTTGGACGGGGGCACGCGCATCGTCGATTTCAGTGCCGACTATCGGCTCAACGACCCGGAAGTCTTCGCCACTTGGTATGACCAAAAACATCCGGATCCCGATCGGCTGGGCAAAGTCGTCTACGGGCTGCCCGAGTTGTTTCGCGACGGCATTGCCGATGCACCGCTGGTGGCCAACCCGGGTTGTTTCCCGACAACGTCGAGCCTGGCCTTGGCCCCGCTATTGAAGGCCGGATTGATCCAACCGACCGGGATCATCGTCGACTCGAAGACGGGCGTCTCGGGCGCCGGACGCACGCCGAAGCTGATGACGCACTATCCCGAGTGCAACGAGAGCATGTGTGCCTACAACTTGGGCCGCCACCGCCATACGCCCGAGATGGAACAGATCCTCAGTACCGTATCGGGCGAGAAAGTCGAGTGGATCTTCTCGCCGCATCTGGGTCCCATGGATCGCGGTATCCTGACGACCACCTACAGCCTGCCGACCGGCCAGTTGCCCGAGGAGAAGCGCCCCGACACCCGCCGGGACGTGCACCCCCACCACCCGATCGGCACCCTGGTGGGTGTGGGGGTGGGTACAGGCGTGTCAGTTGGCTGAG
>CAYYOX010000138.1:7043-12436 GCA_964473065.1 uncultured Planctomycetaceae bacterium
CGTACGCGCGACCGACTGGCGACGCCACCGAAAAACAACTCTTAGCCCAGATGCGAGATTTCTACAACGACGCACCTTTCGTGCGTGTCGTCGAGCATCTACCACGCACGCGCGACACCACGGGCACCAACTACTGCGACGTCACCGTGCGGCTGGTTCGGGGCCGCGTGCTGGCGATCGGCGCGCTGGACAATCTGATTAAGGGGGCGTCCGGGGCCGCGGTGCAAAACTTCAACCTGATGTTCGGATATCCCGAAACGACGGCGTTCTAAAGGAGAGGCACTCGATGTCCGTAACCGTTCCGAAAGGATTCCTGCTGGCGGGCGTACACAGCGGCGTGAAAGGGAATCCCCAACGACAAGACCTGACGCTCGTGATGTCGGAGGTCCCGGCCACGGCGGCCGGAGTCTATACGCAAAACGTGGTCCAGGGCGCGCCGATCGCTGTGAACCGCGCGCGAACGCCCAGCGATCGAATCCGCGCCGTGGTGATCAACTCGGGTGTAGCCAACGCCTGCACGGGCGAGCGGGGATTGACCGACGCCCTGGAAATGGCTCGCCAGGCCGCCTTGTGCTGCGCGGGAAAAGAAGACGAGGCCCTGGTCCTCTCGACCGGCGTGATAGGCGAATTCCTGCCGATGGACAAAATCTCGCAGGGCATCAGCGCCGCGGCCGTGAAGCTCGACAAGAACGAGGCCTCGTTGGTCGCGGCCGCGCGTGGCATGATGACCACCGACACGGTCCACAAGCTGGCCGGGCGAACGGTGACGATCTCCGGGCGCGAGATTCAAATCACGGGCATGGCGAAGGGCGCTGCCATGATGGGTCCGAACATGGCCACCATGCTGGCCGTCATCATGACCGACGCCCCGCTCACACCCGACGTGGCCCAAGAGGCGTTGCGCGCGGCTGCCGAGGAAAGTTTCAATTGCATCAGCGTCGAGGGACATACCAGCACCAGCGACGCGGCCCTGCTCTTGGCCAATGGCGAGGCCGGCGGCGATCCGCTTGCCGGCGACGATTTGGCGGCTTTCCGTCAGGCGTTGGACGAGGTGTGCATCGAGTTGGCCCGGGCGATCCCCGCGGACGGCGAAGGAGCCACTCATCTGATTTCGATCGAAGTTACCGGTTGTGCCGACCGGGGTTCGGCCGTGCGAATCGCTAGAACCGTGGCCAACAGCGCTCTAGTGAAGACGGCCGTCGCGGGTGCCGATCCTAATTGGGGGCGGATTGTCTCGGCGGCCGGTTATGCGGGCGTGCCGTTCGACCCGACCGGTGTCAGTTTGCGGCTGAACGACGTTCTTCTCTATCGGGACGGAACTCCGGTGGCGTTCGACGATCAGGCCGTCTCCGAGTCGATCCGCCAGAACCGCGACACGTCGATCCAGTTGCAACTGGCCGAAGGAGAGGCCGGGGCCCGATTCTGGACCACCGACCTGACGGCCGAATACGTTCGGCTCAACGCCGACTACCGCACATGAACCCGTCGCTGAAACGACTTCGCATCGGCCTGGTGGTCCTGTCGATCATTTTCCTGACGGCCGTATGTGGATATTGGATGGCCGACGGGTGGACGCTGCTCGACGCGGTCTATATGGTCGTGGTTACGCTCTCGACTGTCGGCTACAAGGAAGTTCATCCATTGACACCGACGCTGCAATTGTTCACCATTGTCGTGGTGATCGTCGGTGTTTCTACCGCCTTATACATCGTGGGAGGACTTGTCCAGATGATGGCCGAGGGAGAAATCAATAGGGCCCTGGGATTGCGACGCGAGACCCGGGAAATCGAACGCCTCAGAGGCCACATCGTGATCTGCGGATTCGGGCGAATGGGCGAGGTGCTGGCCCGGGAAATGCACCGGCAAAAAAAAGAGTTCGTCGTCCTGGAAAACGATTTGGAACGCATCAATGAAGCCAAGGCGCTGAACTACCTGGCGATGGCCGACGATGCGACCGAAGAAGAAGCGCTCGTGTTGGCCGGCGTAGCTCGCGCCAAGGTGCTGGTCACCACCTTGCGACGTGACGCCGACAACGTGTTCATCACGCTGACGGCTCGAAACCTCAACCCCGAGGTGATGATTATCGCGCGGGGTGAGTTCCAGTCGACCGAGAAGAAGCTGATCCAGGCCGGGGCCAATCGGGTCGTCTTGCCGGCAGCCACCGGTGCGCTGCGCATGGCGGCGATGATCACCCGACCGTCGGCCGTCGAACTGATCGAACTCGTGGCCGGTCGTCAGATCGCCGAGGTCGAGGTCGACGAGTTCGAAATTCCCGCGGAAAGTCCCTTGACTGGTTTGGCCGTTCGTGATTCCCAGGCCCGCAGTCGTTACGGGCTGCTGATCGTCGCCGTTCGGCAACCGGGCGGCGAGCTCGAATTCAACCCCGGCGCCGACATGGTCTTCGAGGCCGACGGCAGCGTGATTGTCATGGGCCGATTGCCCGACATCGAACGCTTCCGCAGTGAATACAAGGTTTAGCAAACCACGGCAACAGACCGCGCGTGCCTATCAATCGTTTCCGAATAAGAACGTGTCTCAAAACCACGCCACAGACAACCGCCGGAAACTCTCGCTGCGCAAGCGGCTCGTCTTTGTCGTGACGGCCAATCTGTTGGTCTTCGCCGCCTTGGCGATTCTTGGCGAAGCGGCGTGTCGACTGTTCTCGACCCCCAGCGGGCAAGAGAGCTTGCCCGACTGGATGCTGCAGATGTTGCAGTACTCCGACGACATGCACCTTGGCTGGGAATTGCGGCCTGACGTGCTCGATCACAACCCGGCCGGATACCGTGGCGACCAATACGCGGAAGAGAAGCGGCCCGGCGTGCGGCGAATCGCCATGATCGGCGACTCGGTCGTCTACGGGCTGCACGTCGACGCCAACGAGGCCTTTCCCCAACTGCTTCAAGAGAAGCTCAACGCCGGCGACGCGAGCCACGTCGAAGTGCTCAACTTCGGCGTACCCGGCTATAGCACGTTTCAAGAGTACACCCAACTGAAGACCCGCGTGTTGCCGCTGAATCCCGATCTGGTTATCCTAACCCTCTCGCGCGACGATGCGGAGACGAGTCCCGTGGTGATCAACGTCGGCGGCGAAATGACCCTGTTCCGCAACGAGCTCGAAGGCGTCGGGCTGCTGAACAACCCGGTCCATTGGGCCGCGTTTCGGCATTCCTACCTCTATCGTTTTCTGTACAAGCATTTGGCCGTGTCGGCCGAGATGATCGGGGCCGGCACGGGCGAGGATCCGGTGGCCCAGTGGCAAAACGTCCTCCGCTCGGCCGAACTGTGCCGCAGCCGGGGGATCGATTTTATGGTGGTCTTCAGCCCGGCCCTGCTGCCGTATGAGTCGAGCGACGATCCCGCTGCTGCCGAGGGCCATCGGCTGTTGCAACGGTGCTTCGAGCAGATGCTCGATCTGGCGGCCCAGAGTGGAATCGATCACGTGAACCTCGGTCCGCTCTACGACCAACGCGTTGGGCAACTGAAGATCCGACCCTCCGACCACGACCACCTCAACCCGGCCGGCCACCGACTCGTGGCCGACAAACTGTTCGAGAAACTCACCTCACCGAAAGCAACGGCGCTGCAACCGTGAACCGTGCAATCGTTCGATCGATCGTCGTCTTGACCCTCAGCGTCGCACTCGGACTCTGGGTGGCCGTCGCTTGGATCGCCAAGGATCCGGGCCGGGGATGGGGTCCCTATTGGCTCGAGTTGGCCGCGTTGCAGGCCTTCGTTACCTACCTGGCGATCCTTTTCTGCTATGTGATCTCGGGCCACTCGCTCTGGAAACGTCGTTTGGCCCGAGCCGTTCTCAGCCTTGTGGCGTTGACCCTGGCCTGGGCCGCCGCGGAAGCGCCCGCACTGCTGGGGCGACTCGACTACCGGACCGTGTTTCTTCCCAAGACGATCGGCGGGCTGGGACCGCACAACCGGCAACTCGATCCCGAATTGCTCTGGGTCCGACCGTCGCACGATCATTTCACCGAGCGTCAGCCGGGCGATTGGGCCGCCGGGTTCGCCGTGGCTGATCCGCACATCTACGAAACCGAGTATCGATTCGACCAGCACGGTTTCCGCAATGACAAGGACCCCAATGACCGGGACCCCCAGCGGGCCGACGTCGTCCTGTTGGGCGATTCGTTCGTGGAAGGCTACCGCGTGGCCCAAGACAAAACCTGTGCCGTCGCGTTGTCGCAAGAGTTCAACAGCGATGTGGTCAATCTGGGCCGTGCCGATTACGGGCCGCCGCAACAACTCGTCGTGCTGAAGCGTTATGCCTTGCCGTTGCGTCCGCGCGTTGTCGTCTGGTTCGTCTTCGTGGAGAACGATCTGTCGGATCTGGCCGAATACGAGCGTGCCATAGCCGATTGGCCGGCCTACGTCGACCAGATCAACCGCTTCTCGGCCCGATGCTTCACGCGCAACGCGCTCGACGTACTAGGCACATGGCTCGATAGTTTCCGAAGCGAAGAGTCGGACTTGGCCCGCCGGCGGTCAGGGCAGTGGCAATCGGAGACCCTCTATTTCGGATTCCAACCGCTTCAACCGACACCCGAACGGCTCGAACAACTGACTCGCCTCGAAGCCATCCTCCGGGAGGCCGACTTGCTTTGCCGTCAAAACGAGGTCCGCCTGCTGGTCGCCTATGTCCCGACCAAGCACGCCGTCTACGGCGACCTGTGCGACTTCCCACCCGACGGCGACGTGATCCATTGGCAACCAAGCGGTCTGGCGAGCCACCTTGGGCAATCCTGTCAGGAAGCCCAGATCGAGTACCTTGACCTGACCGACTCCTTGAAGGCAGCCGCCGCAGACGGAAAACGGGTCTATCTGCCCGACGACGGCCACTGGTCGCCAGCCGGCCACGCCGCCGTAGCCAAAACGCTACGCGAATACCTCGACCAAGAACCGTAGCGTCAAGAACCGACACAGGACGCATTTCTTCCTCATGCGCGCTGCGGTATTGGAAAACGTGTTGCCCCGCAACCGCGACCAAGGCCCCCCAACAAGCATCGCGCCAGTCAAAAGCGGAAAGATCACCAACGGAGCAAAATACGCTTCAGCCCCCACCGCCGCCCAAGCCGTCAACGCGCCCAGTCCAAAACAGGCCGCCAGCCAGCCAACCAACGAAGAAACCAACACCAAGAAAACACCCCGCCCCCAAGCGGCCCGTTCGACACATCAACAGTCCCAGTTTCACAGCCCATCCCACCATGCTAAACCACCTCCCCGCGCCGGGAAAGAGGGGGTTATGGACGACTCTAACGACCCCATCAGCAGATTGATCAAGGATCTTACCCAGGCGAAGCGTGCCCGCTTGTCCACAATCCGGTGGCACTCTACGCCGTTAACTGACAAGGCGGAGAAATTGCTATAAACATAGGCTGGAC
>CAYYOX010000139.1:0-4434 GCA_964473065.1 uncultured Planctomycetaceae bacterium
GTGAGGGCCGGGGCTGGAAGCGGGCACGGAATGGAAGGCGCGTCCTTTACGGGTGCGCCAACCGGTCAAATCGACTGGTTGGGCGGTCGTGTTGTAGATTTCGAGGTATTCCAGATCATCCGGCGGCACCCCGGTCCCGGGGTCGGGCGGACTGTACATGACCTCGCTGATGAGCAGCTCCAGCGGAGCCCGCGGCCCGCTGTTTTGGCCGTCGCCCGGATCGAGCGTCAAGCGGGTCATGGGGTAGAGATCCCCCGTGTCATCGGGCCAGCGACCGAACGATTCGCCGTTGAAGGCCGAACCGAACTCGACGTGATCGGCAAACCGCAGAGGACTCCCGCCGCCGTTGTCGATCAGCAGCCAGACGTCGTCGCCCCGAGAGCCGCTTAACGCAAAGTCTTTGGGGCCGGCGCCGCCGAACTCGAATTGCGGGTCGAACTGCAATACGCCGCCCACATAGTGGCCTTCGTAGAAAACGACATATCCACCGGCGGGAACGACGGTGCCGGCGGGGATCTGGAATTTGAGGAAATCCGCATTGGAATCACTCAACCACCAACCGCCGATCGGAACGTCTATCCCGGTGGGGTTGTACAGTTCGATGGCGTCGACCAATGGATCGTCGGTGTGGGTAAGGACTTCGTTAATGACCACACCGGCATAGGGGCCCTGCCCGGTCGTTCCGGGTGTGCCCAGATACTCGCTGCTGGATCGCCAGTTGTCTGCATATTGCAAGTTAGTGGTTCGTTCGGGATCCGTGACGGGAACGGCCTGCGGGTCGATTAGTTCGAGCGACGCGCCCGTGCCGTCGGCGCGGTCGGGCCAACTGGGATCGTTGGAATCGCCATAGGAGAAGCTAAAGATGGTTTCTCCAAAAGCATTGATCAGTGTGAGTTGTTCGCCGCCGTTGCTGAGTTTTCCCGCATAGGGGCCCAGCAGGTTGGTTACGGACCCGTAACGCTGGGCCACGGCGGCCGGGTTGTTGGCCACGACGACGAACTCGCCGGGTTGCAATTGGGTCACGCCGGTGTCGGGAAAAGCGAATTCGATCCCCGAGGGCTGCTGAACGAACTGAAGCCCTGGCAGCTCGATCAGGTCCGGGCCGATGTTCTTCAGTTCGATGAATTCGAAATCATCGTTGTCAAGGAATCCGGCAGCCACTTCGGCCGGCGTGGGGACGTGAGGGTTGTAGTTGATTTCAGAGACTACGAGATTCTCGGCCGCGGCCGGCGTGTTGACGAAGAAGCGGGCCCGCGACGGCGCCGACCAGCGATTATTATCGGCCACTCGGGCGGTGACCAACGTCGAGTCGTTCAGAACAATCGTATCCAGGGGGATCGTGTTGATTCCGTAGAGCTCCAGATCAAAACTGATATCGCTGCTGGTGGGGCCCGCCTGATGGATCTCTACGGCGACTACGTTATCGCCTTGGACCAGAAGGGTCGGGTCGACGGCGTAAGTATAGAACGTCGATTCGGCGTTGCCGGCAACCGCCGAGAAGGCCCGCGTCGTGTAAGTAATGCTTCCGCCCGGCATATTGCTGCGAGGAAGCTCCTGGCCGTTGAGGTAGATGACCGCGCCGTCGTCGCGCAACACTTCCATGGTAAGGCTGTTGAACTGCGGCGGATCGGCCAGATTGAATGTGTGTCGAAAGTAGGTGGTGATATGTTTGTTGTTCGCGTCGCCACCGTAGCTGACCTCGGTGGCTTCGTCGCCGTCGCCGTAGCCGAGTTGTGCGGGTCCGTCGTCCCAAGTCGAATCGTCGAACGTCAGCGGGCGCCAGGCGGCGCCCTGATCGGAGCCGTCGTCAAGGTATTTCCAGGAAGAGCCGGGTGAGATCAGCGTTGTCGAGTTGGTTTGCTGTCGGAACTCCAGGGCCGTGGCCGAAACGCCCCCCCCGGAATCGCGCGGATCGGAGCCGTCGAGCGTGTAATAGATGGTTCCGGGTGGGCCGCTTAAGGTCAACTCGAAACCGGGTTCGATGGCTCCGCCCTCTTGGCTGAACTCGACACGGCCGACGAACTGGGCGTCGATCCATGCCAGGCGATCGTCGAGCCATTGCCTCATCCAGGCGACGTCTTCCTCCCATGTCTGGCCGACGAACCCGTTGGGCCAGAGGTAGCTGCCGAGGATATCGTATTTCTGGAAGTTCCTTACCTGGGCTTCATTGATGATTGCGGCGGCCTCGTCGACGTCGCCCAGCAGCTTTTCGTTGGAGAGGACGTCCTGGCGCAATTCGGCCCAGCGGTCGGCCAGACCTTGCGTGAAGTTGGGGTCCTCGAACAGCCGTTCCCAGTAGGGATACGCCAACGAATCTATCGGCGGCAGGAGTTCTCCGTACCAACCCTCCGGGGTCCAGCCCTCCAAGTAATCGGCGTTGCCCAGCGAGAGGTTGTAGTCCCAGGCGGGACCCTGTTGGATCTTGCCGCCCCGATCCTTGTGATAATACGTGCTCAGTCGGAAGCCGTCGATGTTCTTGGTCAACTCGACCAGAATGAACGTGTCGATGAACGAATCGACGTCGATGTACGCGGCATAGCCGAGATCCGGATCGGTGAAGTCGGGGCCGTACAGGGCCGTTTCAAAGGCGTTGATGTAGGATTCGAGGTACGCCTGTTGCTGGGGTGTGATGTCCCGGGCCTTGGGCTCCACGTGGCGGAGTTCCTGTCCGGTGCTGGTATAGAAGGGCACGTCGCCGGCCCCCGGCTTGTCTTTCTTGTAGATGTAACCACCGGTGATTTCCGGTTCGCTGTTGTGCGAGGGCAGCAACTCGGCAATGTCGACCCGATTCGAATCGCGTTTGATCTTCTCCATAAAGACATAGACGCCGACGTAATCTTCCGGATAGCGGATCTTGCCGCCGTCGAGATTGACGAAGACCTCACAGAAGCGGGTCCGCGGGGCGTACTGGCCGATGTCGTTGCTCCAGTTGTAAGACAGGAAATTGCGCATCAGCGTCTTGTCGGAATAGGGCCCTTGGATGACCCAGTCCGACTCGGCCGGCATCCCGAACAGCGAGACGGCCAGATCGTCGGCCGCCTGGGCCGCAATGGGGGCCGTGTCCTGGCCGCCTTCGGCCCAGGTCTCAAAGGCAAATTGGGACTTGGGCCATCCTTGTGAACTCTGACCGCGGATCCGCAGACCGGCCCGTCCGGCGAACTCCGGTGAATCCGTGATTTGTGCCCGGCCGTCGACGCCGGTCTCAATGAACACTGAAGAGGTCGGGGTCAGCAATGAATCACCCAGCCCCATCCCGAACGTGTCCAGCACGATCAGCGGTACGTCGGAATTGAAGCCCGCGACGGTTGCGTCGAGGAACAGGTAGCCGTGGCTGACGATCGGTCCCAGCGCGCGCCCCGGCTCCATCGCCCGGGCTCGAATTCGTGTCGTGGTGCTCAGCACCAGCGGATCGGTGTAGACCGGCGAGGCTTCGGTGGGGACCGAACCGTCGGTCGTGTAGTGGATTGCCGCGCCCGGGTCGCCCGCCGAAAGAACCAGTGCGAAGGAATCGACGTAGGTGCCGCCGGCGTGAGAGAAGAGCGGCGCGGCCGACGGTGCATCGCTGCCGGTAGCGTTGGGGGCGCCCGGTGTCGGTTCGGCGAAGTAGGTCGGCGTATCGATTTGGATGGGTAAGTGCTGTTGACTGAGCAACTGGGGAAGGATCAAGAAATCTTCGTCGGAGGATTGAATGTTCAATCCGTGGATGGCCAGGACGTTGTCGCCCGCCTGCAGCAACCCCCGCTGGTCGGTCAGATCGATGTCCTCGTAGGCGATCTCGTTGCTGATAGCCCCGAACTCGACCCGGATATTGTCCAAATCCACGTCCATGGCCAACCCGCCGGTTCGGGCAGAGAACTCCACTCGCGATTCATAGGGCTCAAGGCCGGGGATCAGCACGTTGTTGATCGGAGTGACGGGTGCTCCGGGCGAGCCGAAGACATCGGGCGTAAGCGTGACGGTCACCCGCGAGTCGGGGCCGTCCTGGACCAGTTCGACGTGGGCGTGGTGGAACACCCCGGCGTCTAGATCTAATTGGGCGTCGGTCAGGGTGACGTTGATCAGTTCCCCGCTGTTCCAATGTGCCGAGACGTCGTTGACGCCGCTGGAATCGGGGTAAGTGTCGAAGCCTACGGCAAAGACCCCCCAGACATTCGGTTCTTCGCTGGCATAGGTGCCGTCGGTTCCCAGCCCCGAGTCGCCGTACGTCGAGGTGGGTAACAGCAGGAACGAGAAGCCATCGGCCGGGTTGGACGGATCGGCGCTGGTGATGCGGAAATCGAAGTCGGCCACGATTTGCGAGGCCGGTCCCTGGTGAATCTTATCGAACGCGGCGCGATTGACGTTGCCGAACGCTCCGTCGTAGATCAGCCGCAGGAAATCCCCGTCGGGGCCGCCGCCGAGCACCGCAGGTGCGGGGTCCGAACCGTATTGCCC